>CAYPYM010000128.1:0-7627 GCA_964414435.1 uncultured Ignavibacteriales bacterium
ACGTCGCGGTGATATGGTGGTCATGACTCTTCTGGGTGAACGGCGCGACACCCACCGCCACCGGGTAGTGGTCGACGATGTACCCGTAGTCCCAGTCCATGGTCGAGTAGGTGTAGGCTACGTCGAGGTGGATCTGGTCCCACCAGAGCCCGGTGCCGCCGGAGAAGGACACCGTCTTCGCCCGCGAGAAGGTCAGGACACCGGACGAGACATCGAGGTTCTGCGCTTCGAGCGGAACGTAACCGAAACCGACCCGGACGGGCACCTTGGCGAAATCAGGCGTCAGGAAATGCTCGAGGCCGGCGCGCACGAGGAACACGTTTTTCCACTCGGGGTAAACGACGGTGTAGAATTCGGTGTTGCTTCCGCCCGGATCGAGGAAGATCGAGTCACGCACCCGGATCTTGCGGCCGCTGTAGGCCCGGTATTCGGCGTCGAGGGCGAGCGTAGTGACCTCGTCGAGTTTGTAAGCGAGACCGAGCCCGACCATGATCGGCATCTGGTATTTCAATTTGATGTCGTCGAAGTAGGTCGTATCGGTGCCGGCGTCGACGGTCAGGCCGTTGTACTGGTTGATGTCGTAGATCGAACGGCCGGTGTTAACGGTCAGGTCGAACGGCGTGCGGATCACGAGACCGGCGCTCAGTTGTTCGCCGGTCATTTTGAAACCGACGGTGAAGTTGTAGCCGGCGAACTTGTTCGAGTCGAGGGTCGTGCTGTTGGTGTCCTGACGGAGGAACTGGCCGTAGGCGTTTTTACGGTCGAGGCGGAAGTTAGTCATCGTCTCTTCGCGGGTGGCAACGCCGGTATAGACGTTGAGGACGAGGCCGGCGGAGATGTTGTTGTAGATGCGGGTACCGAGACCGAAGTTGACGGTGTTCATGCCGCCCTTGAGGATCGAGACAAAATTGATATGCGTGGTCATCGTGTCGAGACGAATCCCGTCATAGTAATATTCGATATCGTAACCGGTCGATGCGAGCATCTCCTGATAGTCATTGAAGTTTCGGGTGTAGCTGAACGAGCCGACGAAGGGGTGCCCCTTGATCCGGACGGGCGCCACAAAGTCGAGAGCGGAAATGTGTCTGATCGAGCCCTCGTGATCGATGCGGCTGGGCTGACCGGGCAGAACGGCCAGGCCGTCGGTGTAACCGCGCGGCATCATGGAGCTGTACGAGAGCGAGATAATGGGCTTTTCGAGTTCGTAGAGACCGGCCGGATTCCAGCTTCCGGCGGTGTTGTCGTCGGACAGTCCGATAAACGCCTTTCCCATGCCTTCGGCACGAGCGCCTCCCCCGGTGAAATCAAAACGGTAGTCTTCAAGCCGTGGTGTGCTTCTCAACTCGAACTGACCCAAGACGGGTACCGATGCGATCAACACAAGGGTGGTCACCTTCAGCAGCAACGACTTCATCCTTATTGACTCCTTATAATAACGCAAACGCTAATAATCTTCTCTCATAGACGCACGAGCGCCGGAAAATAATTAACAAATATAGGCTGACACGCCGGTCGTGTCAAACGAATTCGAAGGCAATATCGCGACGTATCTTCAAGTTTATAAACAAGTTGACCCGGCTCGATCAGGACCGAAACCGCCGGGATTATTTTCATTTTTACCCCCGGCAGGAATCGAACCTGCGGCACGCGGTTTAGGAAACCGCTGCTCTATCCTACTGAGCTACGGGGGCGCTGATTTTCGGCACACGCCCCGCAAGTAACCCTAAGGACCCGCATTTGTCAATGAAGATTTGGCGGAATAGACGCCCGAACTCACTCGGAATCAAACGATACGAGATAGTGGACATCGTAGGCGGCGAGACGCTCCCGCCAGGGCAAGAACGACAGGTCAATCACCGCCGCCACCCCGGCCACTTCCCCGCCGAGCCGCTCCACCAGTTTGCAGGCCGCCACCAGCGTGCCGCCGGTCGCAATCAGATCATCGACCACCACCACCCGCTCGCCCTTCTCGACGGCATCGGCGTGAATTTCCAGCCGGTCGGTGCCGTACTCGAGCGCGTATTCCTCGGAAATCGTCTGATAAGGCAATTTGCCCGGCTTGCGGGCGGGCACGATACTGAGCCCGAGCCGGTCGGCCAGGGCGGCGCCGAAGAAAAAGCCGCGCGATTCGACCGCGAGGATTTTCTCGGCGCGTATCTTGCGCACGTATTCCTCAAGGCCATCGACCGCCAGCCGGAAACCCTCCGGATTCTGGAGCAGCGTGGTGATATCGTAGAAATTGATGCCCGGCTTGGGGAAATCCGGGACACTGCGAATGTACTTGGTCAGGTCTGTCATGTCAGCGTTACCGATTTTGCGTTATTAGTGGATGATATCGAATGCCTTGAATTGACCCCGGTAGTCGCGCCACTCGATTGCGAGATCGCGGACGGCGGCGCCGGGCGGCCCCTCGCGGAGAATCTCGATGAAGTCCTCGATCATCGCCTTCTCCCCCTCGGCGGCGACCGAAACGGAACCGTCGCGATTATTCCTCACCCAGCCGACCAGGTCGAGCGAACGGGCGCGGCGGTAGACGAAGTAGCGAAAGCCGACGCCCTGGACGATTCCCGAAACGGTGAATTCGGCTCCGGCCAGCGTCATTGGTTTTCCCCTGCCATTTCCAGAGCGACTCGGGCGGCTTCGACCGGGTCGTCGATTTGCACGATGTCGTCGCCCAGTTTCCAGGCGCCGACGGAGACGAGTGGTTTTTTCATTTTGAGAGCGAAAGCCATCTCGGAGAGGGTGCCGTATTTGCCGGGAAACGCGATAACGGCGTCGGCGGCCCGGACGACCATGATGTTGCGGGCCTCGCCGAAACCGGTCGGGAGGGCGAAATCGATGAATTCGTTGGCGTCGGATTTGTCCGTTCCGGGGAGGATGCCGATCGTGACGCCGCCGGCTTCACGCGCGCCCCGGGCGGCGCCTTCCATCACCCCGCTCATCCCGCCGCAGACAACAACGCCGCCCTGCTCGGCGACGTAGCGTCCGGCCGCGGCGGCCATGTCGCGCAGTTTCCTGGAACACTTGCCCGCGCCCACGATCGCGATGACGGTTTTCCTCACTGCGGGCATCTGGAGTTCCTTTTCGTATACACCCGGACGGTTTAGCGGCGATTCGTAAATCCCCTGGTCCGGTCCATGCGTTGAGGAAGTCAAAAAGAGAG
Organism: uncultured Ignavibacteriales bacterium; assembly: GCA_964414435.1. GTDB lineage: Bacteria > Zixibacteria > MSB-5A5 > GN15 > FEB-12 > JAGNLV01. Next base: position 3,164 of record CAYPYM010000128.1, read on the forward strand.
AAAAATCGGGGCGACTGGATTTGAACCAGCGACTCCTTAGTCCCGAACCAAGTGCGCTACCAAACTGCGCTACGCCCCGATTCTCTTAGAGCTATGAATGAAACCTCTGGGGGCCGGAAAGTCAACAGGTTTTTGCGGAGAAATCGCCTGCCGTTCAGAGCTTAAGCTTCAGCTCGCGGAGGGAATCGAGGATGTCGGTATCGGTGAAATTGAGCCGCAAGGGGGTGATCGAGACGACATTCCGATTGACCGCCTCGAAGTCGGTGCCCCGGGTGTTTTCCCACTTCGGCCTCCCCCCGATCCAGTAGTAGTTGTGACCGCGGGGGTCGGTTTTCTGGATAATGATGTCCTTGTAGCGGCGCACCCCCTGGGCGGTGAATTCAAACCGGCGGTAAGGGCGGCCGAGGTCGAGCGGGAGGTTGATATTCAGGAACACCGACGGATTGAGTTTCAGGGTCTCGATCATCCGGAGCAGCTTGACCACAAAACCGGCCGCCCGCTTCATCGGCGTCCCCGGTTTGTAGTTGGCCATCGAGACGGCGATCGACGGAATTCGCATGATCGAGCCTTCGATCGCGGCCGCCACGGTGCCGGAGTAGGTGACGTCGTCGCCCATGTTGGCGCCGTGGTTAATACCGGAAATGATGAAGTGCGGAGGCCGCTTCTTGAAGAGCATGTGCACGGCGAGCATGACACAGTCGGTCGGGGTGCCGTCGGTGGTGTAGCGCTGGCGGTCGATCTTATGTACCCGGAGCGGGCGGTTCAGAGTGAGCGAGTGCGAACTGGCCGACTGTTCCCGGTCGGGTGCAACCATGCAGACATCGGCGATCTTGTCGAGCGCCTTGAACAGCTCGCAGATGCCGTCCGAGTGGTAACCGTCGTCGTTGGTGATGAGAATTCGTTTCCGATCAGACATCGGGAACCTCGATGCCCTGCGTCCGCATGAGCATGAAAATCTGCCCGCGGTGGCGGGCCTGATGTTCGACCACGTGCCAGATAAGCCATCGCCTGGAGAGTTTCTCGACCGATCCGTCGCGGTGCTGATACGAATCGAAGACCTGATCCCAGTCGTCCAGATCGTTGGTTTCCAGGAAGTCGGTGACCGCCCGTTCCTGCTCGCGCAGCAGCCCGATGATTTCTTCGAGGGTTCGGGCATTCTCGAACCGACTGAAATCGGGCCGGCCGGGTTTCCCGGCGGCAACGTGACCGATCCAGAAAAACTCGCAGTCGGCGATGTGCGCGAGGAGGCGGCCGACGGAGGCCGGATGGTGCGGACCGGTCCAGTCGAGCTGCTCCTGCGAGAGATTTTCGACCGCCCGCATCATTTCGGCGCGAACGGTGAAGTAGTTGGAGAAGATTTCGGAGAGTTTCATAGCCGTTAGTTTAGCTCCGCGGAGCCGGCGGAGCAAGCGGTATGTCGTCGGCCGGCATCACTTATGCCCAGACCCGGTGCCAGATCTGGCGGATGAAACGGCCGGTGTCGTTGAGCGGGTTGATAAACGATTCGGAGCCCTCGTAGACGGTCGAGATCGGCACCTCGGCGATTTCGCAGCCGAGGGCGCCGGCCTTGAACAGCAGCTCCGATTCGAAGTCGTAGCCAACCGTCTGGAGCGGAATCGACGCGAGGACATTGGTTGGAATCAGGCGATACCCGGACTGGCTGTCGCGCACCCGCTGGGATGAAAAGACGGAGATGATCATCGAGGTGAGGTTGTTGGTCAGCCAGCGGTCGAACGGCATCACTTTCGGGTCCATATGGCGGGTGCCGATAATGATCCGGTGGCCGTTGTCGAGCGCGTAGAAACGCGGGATCTCCTCCGGCAGGTGCTGCAGATCGGCGTCGAGGGTGAGTACCGAGCGGTAACCGTGTACGATACCGTAGCGGTAACCGGCCATGAGCGCCGCCCCTTTCCCCCGGTTCTGGGGAAACGAGATATAGCTGACCCGATGCTTTTTGATCAGGTCGAGGGTGTTGTCTTTGGAGCCGTCGTTGACCAGCAGCAAGTTGCTGTCGCAGACGTAGGCGAGGCAGCGGGGGATCAGTTCGTCGAGGTATTTCCCGGCGTTGTAGGCGGGAATGACGACGAGGGCGGAGTTGGCGGCCGGCTCGTTCATGCCTGTTATACACTCGAGTCTGCCGGGGAAACCCGGCGGTGGTTCAGCGAAAAAGGCGCCGCGAGGCGCCTTCCGCAAGAAATGGTCGGAGCGAGCCGATTTGAACGGCCGACCTCTCGCACCCCAAGCGAGTGCGCTAACCAGGCTGCGCTACGCTCCGACGAAACTGAGACCGGTCAAGTCTGCGCAATCTACGGAAATGACCTCAAAACTCAAGAGAAATCTTTGAGGATGTCCTCTAGGTCCTTGCGGATACGGCCGATCAGCGTCTTGCTTTTGGCCGACTGCACCATCGTGGTCTTTTCTTCACTCGGACGGCGCATGGCGAGTTTGTTACGGGCCCCGGCGATGGTCAGTTTTTCCTGGGTGCGCAGATGTTTGATGCGGTTGATCAGCTCGATATCGCGGGCGGTGTAGATGCGATTTCCGCCGCGACTCTTGCGCGGGGACAGAGTCGGAAATTCCTTCTCCCAGTAGCGCAGGACATACGGCTCGAGGCCGGTGATCCGGGCGACTTCGCTGATCGAGTAGTACGTCTTCTCTTCGGGACTATTTCGTTTCATGGACCGCTCCTGTTCGGATAAACGGTTCCTTACCAGATTTCCGGTTTCAATTCACGCCCCATCAGGTCGGCGACCGCTTCGACCGGCGCCTTGTCTTCAAACAACACGCGGTAGACCTGTTCCGTGATGGGCATTTCGATATCATGCAGGCGCGAGAGTTCGTAGCCGGAGCGAGTCGTCTGTACGCCCTCGGCCACCATGGTCATACCGGCCAGCACATCAGCCAGCTTCTCCCCCCGGCCGATCCGCTCGCCGACATAGCGGTTGCGACTGTGCTGTGAGACGCAGGTGGTGACCAGATCGCCGACCCCGGAGAGGCCGCCGAAGGTCAACGGCTTCGCCCCCATCGCCGTCCCGAGCCGCGTTATTTCCGCCAGCCCGCGGGTGATCAGGGCGCCGAACGTGTTGTCACCCATCCCCAGCCCGGACATGATGCCGGCGGCGATGGCGATGATGTTTTTCAACGCCCCGCCCAGCTCGACCCCGAGGAGATCGTCGCAGAAGTAAACCCGGAAGGTCGGCCCCGAGAAAATCTCCTGCACCTCGGTGACGAAGCGCTCGTCGATCCCACCTGCCACGACCGTAGTCGGCATATCCTTCACGACTTCTTCGGCGTGCGACGGTCCCGAAAGCGTGACGATCCGGGACGGGTCGTGGCCGAGGACATCGTCGATGACCTCCGACATCCGCTTGAGGGTTCCGATCTCGATTCCTTTGGCCAGATTCACCAGGCCCACATCGGGCGATATCTTGCCTCGCAGCGAACCGAGCGCGGTGCGCAGGACCTGGGCCGGAATGGCGAGCACAAGCAGCTCAGCGCCGTCGACGGCACCGGCGAGATCATTGCTGATCTCCACCGAATCGGGCAGACGGCAGCCGGGGAGTTTTTTCGGATGGGTGCGGTGCTCTTTGACGAGACGGTATTCCTCGGGATCGAATTCCCACACGGTGACCCGGTGGCCGTTGCGGTCGAGGAGTCGCGCTACGGCGAGGCCCCACGATCCGGCACCGAGAATGGTGACGCGTTCAGGCATGCGGCCCCACCTTCTCGCGGCGTTCGCGTTTGGAGCCGACCCGATTTTCGCTGCCGGAGAGGAGGCGTTTGATATTCTGACGATGGGCGTAGACGATCAGCAGTACAAGCAGGATCGACACACCGACATAGACATCGCCGATCGGCCGGTGCAGGGCGAATCGTTCGATGCAGATCACGGCGCTGAACGAAGCGACGCCGAGCATCGAGCCGAGCGATACGTAGCGGGTCGTGGAGACGACGATGGCGAAGATGACGAACGCAATGAGGGCTTCGATCGGCAGCAGGGCGAGCATCGCGCCGAGCGCCGTGTTGACCCCCTTCCCGCCCTTGAAGCGAAGATAGAGCGGGAAGAGATGGCCGAGCACGGCCGCGAGGGCGCAGAGGACCAGGAAGAGGTCGACCCCGAGACCGCCGGTGCCATAGTGGGCGGCGCTGAATCGTCCGATGAGCACGGCGGCGCTGCCCTTGGCAATATCGCCGAGATAGACCCAGATGGCGCGACGGAAGCCGAGCACGCGCGTGGCGTTGGTGGCGCCGATATTGCCCGAGCCGAGCTTGCGGATATCGGGCACGCCGAACAGGCGCGGAACGAGCAGCCCGAAGGGAATGCCCCCGAGCAAATAGGCGACCAGTATCGGCAATGCGATGTTCATGGCGGGAAGCGGTGTCAGCCCCGGCGGTTAATGGTGTCGGTGCGGCGGCCTGAGAACAGGCAGCCGCCGGCGGCCGGCCCTGCTCGGGCCGGTCGCC
>CAYPYM010000129.1:0-1731 GCA_964414435.1 uncultured Ignavibacteriales bacterium
TTATTCCTACGTCACGCTGGCCGGGCTGTTCCTGATGATCGCGTTCGGCTTCACCGGCAAGAACGAAGAAAGCTGGGGGCTCTACTGGGTCTTCATGCTGTTGCTCGTGGCCATCATCTGGACCTTTATGCAGGTGCAGATCGCGGCCACTTCGGGCCAGAAGCGGATGTATTTCGGGCTCGGCCTCGTGCTGCTCATGGCGGCCGTCCTGATCAGCATCTACGACCCGCACTGGAGCTTCTACTTCTATACCCAGCAGGGGCTGGAGAACACGATGTTCGTATCGTTCTTCAACTACGTCCTGCTGCCGATTCTCTCGACCATGTTCGCGCTGCTCGCCTTTTTCATCGCGTCGGCCGCCTATCGCGCGTTCCGCGCGCGCAACCTGCTGGCGTCGCTGCTGCTGATCGCGGCCCTGGTCGTGATGCTTCGCTTCAATCCCTGGTTGCCTTACGCCCCGTACTGGGCCGAGGCTTCCAATTGGCTCATGAACGTACCCAACCTGGCCGCCCAGCGGGCGATCGTGATCGGAATCGGGCTCGGCATCGTGTCGACCTCGATCAAGGTCATGCTCGGCATCGAGCGCGGCTACATGGGCCGGGGATGAGGAGGAGATCGAACATATGAATTTCTTTGACAAACTGATGCAAATCGATCGCCGCTGGATCTTTCTCCTGCTGGTGATCGTCTGCGTGATCTCTTACAAGATCAAGTTCAGCATTCCGATCCTCCCCGAAAAGGAGGTTCAGGATATATTCACCTTCATCGATACCCTCCCTCCGGGATCGATCATTCTCGTGGCGATCGACTACGATCCGAACAACCTGGCCGAGCTGCACCCGATGACCTACGCGGTCGTCGAGCACGCCTGGCGGCGCCATGTCAAGACGATTTTCACGGCGCTCTCGCAGAACGGGCCGGGCATGGCCGACCAGGCGATTCGCGATATCAGCGATTCGCTCAAACTCGATCGGACCTACAAGGACCATAACGGGAAGAAAGTGTTTTTCCCCGGCCGCGATATCGTCAACGGGGTCGATTACACCTTCCTCGGCTACAAGCCGTACTATGCCCTGATCATCCTGGGCATGGGCCAGGATTTCCGATTGCCCTTCCCGACCGACTATTACGGCACGCCGCTCGACTCGTTGCCCATGATGCGCGGCGTGATCAACTACGACCAGGTCGCCGGGGTAATCGACATTTCCGGGGGCAATATCACCGACGCCTGGATCTCGTACGGACAGGGACGGTTCAACTTCCCGCTCGCGCTCGGTCTCACCGGCGTCATGACCGCCCAGTACTACCCGTATCTCGGATCGGGGCAGGTGTTCGGAATCATGGGCGGCCTGCTCGGCGCCGCCGAATATGAAAGCCTGGTGGGCAATCCGGGCCGGGCGATCGACGGTATGCGGGTCCAGCTCTGGGCGCATATCGTCATCATCCTGTTCATCGCCATGGGGAATATCGGGTTCCTCGTGAGCCGTCGCCGTCGGCGCAGAGAGGAGATGTAGGTTATGGACTTCACGACATTTCTGTGGTCTACCGCGGCTGTCTTTCTGACGCTGGCGACCTTCTCGTTCCTGTACAAGGACAACCCCTTCTACAAGTTCGCCGAGCACCTCGTGGTCGGCGTGTCGGCCGGGTACTACCTGGTCATCTACTACTACAATTACATCGACCCAAACGTCATCAGCCCCGTGTTCGGTCTGAATATCGGCGGCGAGTCGA
>CAYPYM010000129.1:1741-7621 GCA_964414435.1 uncultured Ignavibacteriales bacterium
CGTCATCATTCTCTGGCACTACAGCCTCGTACCGAACCTGTTCGAGCGCCTGGCCGACGGCTTCTGGTACTTCCTGTTCCTGTTTTCATCCTAGCCGTGGTATATCGTGCCGGCCATTCTCGGCGTGCTCATGTGGACCCGTTTCTCGCAGAAGTACGCCTGGGTGTCGCGCTGGCCGATGGCGCTGTATATCGGTATCGCGGTCGGTATCTCGATTCCGCTTGAAATGGCCAACCGCGTCAACAAGCAGCTGTTCGCCATGATGGCGAAGATCGACACCGCCAATTTCTTCGGCGGCGGCGTCGGGCACATCAATCTGCTCGACCCGTTCTCCGGCCTGTCGCAGGTGATCATCTTTGTCGGCGCAGTGGCCGGCCTGATCTACTTCTTCTTCTCGAAAGCGCACACCGGCGCCTTCGGGAAGGCGGCGACGTTCGGCATCTGGATCCTGATGATCGGTTTCGGGGCGTCGTTCGGGTTCACCGTGATGGCGCGTGTTTCGCTGTTCATCAACCGCGTGCAGGATGTCGACGCCTGGGGGCAGGTCGCGTTCGACCGCACCAACCACAACTGGACCTCGGCCTATCTGGTGATATTCTGGCTGATGGTTGCGCTGGTGCTGGGGTACGCGCTCAACGAGATACGATTGTATCTGAGGTCGCGTACCGAGCCGCCGTCGCCTGAGGTCTGATCCGGATTGAATGGCATAATTCAGCCCCGCCGAAAAAAAAATGTTCGGCGGGGCTTTTTTATGTTGCATGGGAAATTTTTGCCCCTCATAGTTAAACGGATAGTTTGACATTATTCGGCCTTATGGTTGTGACTGATATACTTCGATAGAGAGCTTCGTATCACATGCAGAATGTATCGAGACAGAAGAAGGGCTGTGGGAGGCTGTGGCTGTATGTCGGCGAGGCATCTCGTTTCGTTTATAGTATTTGTAAACAAGAGGTTACGCTAATAGGAACGGTAACGCATAACTACAAGAACTACAGGAGGTTGCCAGCGAGAGAATTATAAGGAGCGGCAAGTCCTTAGCCTGTCAGGAATTATGCCAAGTTTTTTTCAGGATTTGGAAAATAATGCTTGACATACGGTAAGGATTTCCTATCATCTCTGTGGAGGAACCAAGCACCCGGGGTGGAGACCGGGGGCACTGCACTGAATGGCGAAAAGGGTAGCCATCTGCAAAACACAGGGAAAGTGAGGTAGGAACGTGGCTCGGACGCCTAAGACGAACCCAGCCCATGCCGTCACTGAATCAGCCACCACGCCGGAGGAAAACCAGCAGAAGAAGGGGAAACTCTCTACTGCGGAAGCGCGCCGCGAGTACCAGCGCCGGTACTACCAGATGCACAAGGAAAAGGCCAAGGAGTACCAGCGTCAGTACAATCTCAAGCACAAGAAGAAAGCCCGGGGCGGTCGCGGGAAATCGAGCTTTACCGCTCCCCGCGAGGTAGTCCGGAGTACTTTCAACAGCTCCGACATCATGCACGCGCCGGTGGAAAAAGCGGTTCGGATCCTCGACAAGATCATCAAAGGTGAGCGCCTGTTCACGATGTAAGGTCGTGATGCGGCAAGTCTTGAGGCGACCGGAGGTAACCCCTCCGGTCGCCTTTTGTATTGCCCCCCGGACACTTTTTGCTTACATTCGCCCGTAAATTGAACGGAACCGTATGAAGACTGAGGGAGACCGTATGCCTGCCAAAAAAGCATCCAGCAAAAAGACTTCCAGCAAGTCCAGGGCAAAAAAGACTTCCACCAAGGCTGTTTCTTCACGGACCAAAAAGACATCGACGAAAAAGAGTGTAAAAACCAAAAAGGCCGTCACGAAGGCTGTCAAGAAGCCCCAGACGACCAAGAAGACCAAAACGACCAAGGTATCGAAAGCAACGAAAGCGACCAAAGTGACCAAAGCAAAACAATCCGCACCTCTGAAAGGCAAATTCTACTACTTCTTCGGTGACGGAAAGGCGGACGGATCCGCCGACATGAAGGGTCTGCTGGGTGGCAAAGGCGCCAACCTGGCCGAAATGAGCCGCGCCGGCGTGCCCGTGCCGCCCGGCTTCACGATTACCACCGAAGTCTGCAATCTCTACTACGAAAACAACCTGGAAATCCCGAAAGCTATCGACAAGGACCTCGAGAAGTTCGTCGGGATGATCGAAAAATCAACCGGCAAAAAGTTCGGCGACAAAGCCGACCCGCTGCTGGTCTCCGTCCGCTCCGGCGCCAAGTTCTCCATGCCGGGCATGATGGACACGGTCCTCAATCTCGGCCTCAATCAGGAATCGGCCGAAGGCCTCGCGGCCAAAACCGGCAGCGCCCGGTTCGCTCTCGACGTCTACCGCCGGTTCATCTCGATGTTCGGCAATGTCGTGCTCGGTATCGACAAGGACGAATTCGAGAAAGTCATCACCAAGAAGAAAAAAGAGCGTCGCATCAAACAGGATTCCTCCCTTCAGGAAGCCGACCTCAAAGACATCATCAGGAAATTCAAAGGGATCTGTAAGCGGAAATCGGGTGAAAGCTTCCCCGACGATCCCTATGTCCAGCTTCGCATGGCGAGGGACGCCGTCTTCCGCAGCTGGAATAACCCGCGCGCCATCTCCTACCGCCGCATGCACGAGATCCCGTCCGATCTCGGCACGGCCGTGAATATCCAGGCGATGGTGTTCGGCAACATGGGCAACACCTCCGCCACCGGGGTCGGTTTCACCCGCAACCCCGCCACCGGCGAGAAGGAATTCTACGGCGAGTATCTTATCAACGCCCAGGGCGAGGATGTGGTCGCCGGGATCCGCACGCCGCAGCCGATCACGACGCTGGCTGACGAGCTGCCGGACGCCTTCAAACAGCTCCGCGATATCACGACCAAGCTCGAGAAACATTACCGCGACGTTCAGGATTTCGAATTCACCATCCAGGAAGGCAAGCTGTACATGCTGCAGACCCGTAACGGGAAGCGCACGGTGCAGGCGGCGATCCGCATCGCCGTGGACATGGTGAAGGAGAAGCTGATCAGCAAGGAAGAGGCGCTCCTGCGGGTCGAGCCGCACAATCTCGACCAGCTGCTGCATCCGCGTCTCGATCCGAACGCCGAGTACGAAGTGCTCGCCACCGGCCTGCCGGCCTCGCCCGGCGCCGCCTCCGGCAAGGTGTATTTCACCGCCGAGGAAGCGGTCAAGCATGCCAGCGACAAGCACCCGGTCATCCTGGTGCGTGAAGAAACGAACCCGGATGACATCGAGGGCATGCATGTCGCCTCCGGTATCCTCACCGCCCGCGGCGGGATGACCTCCCACGCCGCCGTGGTCGCCCGCGGCATGGGCAAGTGCTGCGTGTCGGGCGCCGAGGCGATCCGGGTCAGCCAGACCAAGAAGCAGTTCGCGGTCGGCAAGCTGATTATCAAAGAAGGCGAAGTCATCACTCTCAACGGCACCACCGGCGAGGTCATTCTCGGCTCGGTGCCGACGATCGACCCCGAGCTGTCGGGGGAATTCTCCGAGTTCATGAAGTGGGCCGACGCGGTCCGGAAGCTGCGGGTCCGCACCAACGCCGACACCCCGCGCGACTCGAAGCAGGCGATCGAATTCGGCGCCGAGGGTATCGGCCTCTGCCGGACCGAACATATGTTCTTCGCCGACGACCGCATTCCGATCGTGCAGGAGATGATTCTCGCCGACACGCCGGAAGCCCGTCAGGCCGCGCTCGACCGGCTCCTGAAGTTCCAGAAGAAGGACTTCAAGGAGATCTTCGATGTCATGGACGGCCTGCCGGTCACGATCCGCACGCTCGATCCGCCGCTGCACGAGTTCCTGCCCAGGCACGAAGAAGTGCAGGCCAAGATCGACAAGCTCGACAAGAAGGACGACGAGTACGAAGAGAAACTCGAGAAGTACGAAAAGATCATCGCCCGGATCGAGGAGCTGCACGAACTCAACCCGATGCTCGGTCACCGCGGCTGTCGTCTGGGGATCGTCTACCCGGAGATCACCGAGATGCAGGTGCGCGCCATCATGGAAGCCGCCTGCGAACTGACCAAGCACAAAAAGACGGTGCTGCCGGAGATCATGATTCCGCTGGTGGGGCATGTCAACGAACTGCGCAACCAGAAGGAAATCGTCAACCGGATCGCGACCGAGGTGATCACCAAGTACAAGATCAAGGAACTGAACTACATGGTCGGAACCATGATCGAGATTCCGCGCGCGGCGCTGACCGCCGACCAGATCGCCGAGGAAGCCGAGTTCTTCAGCTTCGGCACCAACGATCTTACCCAGATGTCGATGGGTTTCTCGCGCGACGACGCCGGCCGGTTCCTCCGGTACTATATCGATCACGGCATTCTCCCGAAGGACCCGTTCATCTCGCTCGACCAGGAAGGGGTCGGGCAGCTGATAAAGATGGGGACGGAGAAGGGCCGTGCGACCCGACCCGACCTGAAGGTCGGAATCTGCGGTGAGCACGGTGGTGATCCGGCTTCGATCGAGTTCTGCCACCGGGTCGGTCTCAACTACGTTTCCTGCTCGCCATTCCGCGTGCCGATCGCCCGCCTCTCGGCGGCCCAGGCCACGCTGCACGAGAAGGAAAACAAAGGCAAGGGCCGTACCGGCACCGAATAAGCCCGACGCTTCGGGCGGCAACTATTGATTTCCGCCGGGCGGTCGCAGTCGACCGCCCGGGTCCGGACCAGACAGCATCAGAAAGACAGTAACGGACCGGCCGCGGACGCCAGGGGCGCAGCGGCCGGTCAGAGTATGAGGTACCATGAAACACGCGCTTGATGCCATCTTCAAGCCGAAATCAGTCGCCGTCATCGGCGCGTCCACCCGGCCCGGTACGATCGGCCGGGAGACGCTGCACAACATGCTCATCGCCGAGTTCAACGGCAAGGTGTTCCCGGTCAATCCGAAAGCGTCGGTGATCCATTCGATCAAGGCGTATTCGACCATTCTCGACGTCCCCGACGCGGTCGATCTCGCGATCGTGATCGTCCCCAAGGAGGGCGTGAAAGAAGTAGCCCGCCAGTGCGGGGAAAAGGGCGTGCGCGGCCTGGTCGTGATCTCGGCCGGATTCTCGGAGGTCGGCAAGGAAGGCAAGAAGCGCGAGCTGGAAGTGATGAAGGTCGTGCAGGACTACGGCATGCGCATGATCGGCCCGAACTGCTTCGGCGTCGTCAACACCAACGACGACGTGCGGCTGAACGCGACCTTCGGCAAGGTCTTCCCGAAGCGGGGGAGAGTCGGTTTCATCACGCAGTCTGGCGCAATGGGCGAGGCGATCATGAACCACGCCCGCGAGATGGGCATCGGCTTCTCGGTCGTGGCGTCGATCGGCAACAAGGCCGATATCTCGTCGAACGACATCCTCGAGTACCTTCGTGAGGACCCCGACACCGACATCATCCTCATGTACCTCGAGAACTTCGGTAACCCGCGGAATTTTACGCTGATCGCCCGCGAGGTGTCGCGCAGCAAGCCGATCGTCGCGGTGAAATCGGGCCGCACCACCCTCGGCGCCAAGGCGGCCTCCTCGCACACCGGCGCCCTCGCCGGCCTCGATGTCGGTGTCGATGCTCTCTTCGACCAGACCGGCGTCATGCGGGTCGATACGGTCGAGGAACTCTTCGATGTCGCCAAGGCGCTCTCGACCCAGCCGGTGCCGAAGGGCAACCGGGTCGTGGTCGTGACCAACGCCGGCGGACCGGGTATCCTCGCCACCGACGCTCTCATCAACAACGGCATGGAGATGCCGTCGCTCTCGCCGCAGACGGTGAAGAAGCTGCGGACGTTTTCCTCGATCAATGCGTCGTACGCCAATCCGATGGACATGGTCGCGGGAGCGGGGCCGAAGGAATTTCGCAAGACGCTTGATGCG
>CAYPYM010000130.1:0-582 GCA_964414435.1 uncultured Ignavibacteriales bacterium
CGGGAGATGATCGAAACCTGGTCGCCGGAGTTGACATCCGGAACCGAGACCATCGCAAAACCCATCTGGTAACCGAGGATCGTGCCGCCCGTCTTGATGCCCATGAACAGGAGCTGAAACACGAGACCGATAATCATCCCGACCAGGATCTCCTTGACCGCCAGGCCGGCTAAGAGCCAGACCGAGTCGACCGCGGGGAGCGGCGGATGATTGATTGCGGAGACGATGATGCCCGACAGGAGGATGACCAGCCCGATCCGCACCATCTGCGGAATCGCCCGGTCACCGAACACCGGCGCCATGAGGAAAAGCCCCGAGGCCCGCATGATCACGAGCAGAAAAATCTGGAGGGCTTCAGCGCCGTAGTTTATGAAGTCGAACAATTGTTTCAGTCCTGGTTTTTTGGTTATCGCTAAACCGTATCTCAAACCGTGTGCCAACCTGAAACGCCTCCTTCGAGTCTCGTAGCACGTTGCGTTACAGAGGCTTACTATTCGGCGAAAAACCGGGGCGGGAATTGGGGGAAGGAAATGCGGAAAATCTGACCAGCGGTAAATTATTAATTCTTGGCAGCAATACCTG
>CAYPYM010000130.1:592-7528 GCA_964414435.1 uncultured Ignavibacteriales bacterium
GAAATCGAACAATGTTTTCAGTCCTGGTTTATCGGTTATCGCTGAACTGTATTTCAAATGGTGTGCCAACCTGAAACGCGGCCGGAGGCCGTTTTATGATATTTGGAGACAATGACTTACGATGTCGCGAAAAGTCGCGAGGGGGAGCGCGGGGACCGGATGCGGAAAATCTTACCAGCTGTTGTGGGAAAATAGTTCAGAGAGGGCCTAAAGTCGGCCCCCGGCCTCACCCCACCAGCGTGGGGATCAGCTCGAACATGTGGCGGGCAAAATCGGTCGCCATGTTGATCATCCAGGGGAGGAAAATCAGCATCGCCAGGGCCACCGCGAGGATTTTCGGCACGAACGTCAGGGTCATTTCGTTGATCTGCGTGATCGCCTGAAAGACCGAAATGGCCAGACCGACCACCAGACCGAACAGGAGCATCGGGCCCGAAATCATCAGGGTCAGCGAGAGCGCCTCGCGGCCGATTGCAACTACCATCTGCGTCGTCATAGCGTGTTCCTACCTCACATCCGGAATGATTCAACGAGTGATTTCACGAGCAAATACCAGCCGTCGACCAGCACGAACAGCAGGATCTTGAACGGCAGCGATACGATAATCGGCGGCAACATCATCATACCCATCGACATGAGTACCGAGGCCACCACCATGTCTATCACGAGGAACGGCACGAACAGCACAAACGCGATCTGGAACGCCGTGCGCAGTTCGGAGATGACAAAGCCGGGCACAAGCACGTGAAGCGGGATGTCTTCCGGCTTCTCGGGCTGCTCGAGCTTGGCGATATTCACAAACAGGGCGAGATCCTTCTCACGCGTCTGGGCGAGCATCCAGTGTCGCACCGGTCCGACCGCCTTGTCGAACGCCTCCTCCCCGCTAATCTGCTTGTCGAGATACGGTTTGATCCCCTCCGAATATGACTGCTGGAAGACCGGCGCCATGATGAAAAAGGTCAGGATCAGCGAGAGCGCCACGAGCAACTGGTTGGGCGGCATCTGCTGGATCCCCATCGCGTTTCGCAGAAACGACATCACCACGACAATCCGGATAAACGACGTCACCATGATCAGGATCGACGGCGCCAGGGCCAGGACGGTCATCAGGATGATGATCTGGAGGGTGGTCGAGAGATCGCCCGGTTCGGCGGCGTCGCCGACCTGGAGCGAGACTTTCGGAAGCGTCTGGGCGGCGGCGTCGGCGGCCAGGAACACGACTGCTCCGGCAAGGCCGGCGCCCCATGTGAAGAATCTTTTCATATCCTATATTCGTTCTCGCGCGACATCCATATCGCGCGCGGGCTGAGCCCGGGTTATGGTGAAACCGGACGCACTACCGGACGTCAGGCTTCCAGCGCGGTCTGTTTCCGTTTCAGACCGAGCTCGCGCAGTTTTCCGGTCGCCGCCGCGAGTGCTCTCGAAAAGCCGTCGTCGGCCGCCGGCGCCGCCTGCGCGGCGGTAATCTCCGCCGTCTTCTCCGGCGAAAGTTCGGTGAGCATGGTGATGCCGTTGTCGGTCACCCCGACCAGCACCGCCTTATCGGCCACCCGTACCAGCGAAATCGTTTTCTTGGGCGCGACCGCCGTGGTTTCCAATACCTCGAGGATGCGTCCGCCGCCGCGAGCCAGGCCGCGGTTCATCGACCGCTTGAGCAGCCAGAGGCCGCCGTAGATACAGGCGATGACGATCACCAGCGCGCTGATCATGCGCAGCATCGACGGCATCGCGGTGCCGACAAACTCCGGCGTCGCCTCGGGCGATTGCGCCAGGAGCGTATCCGTCGTCGAGCCCGAGTTCAGCCGCACCGCCGAGGCCGGGTTATTGCCGAGCATCAGCAGCCCGATTACCGCGATCGCGAGGATCACGGCCACGCCGATGACGTTGCGTCGATTGGCCTTATTCTTCATCGCTGAGCAGCTTCAGTCTTTCCTCGGGCGTCATCAACTGGGTGATGCGCACGCCGAAGTTCTCGTCGATCACCACCACCTCGCCCTTGGCGACGATCTTGTGGTTGACCATGACATCGACCGGCTCACCGGCCAGCTTGTTCAGCTCCACGACCGATCCGGGGCCGAGACCGAGAATGTCGGAGATGCTCATGCGGGTCCGGCCGAGTTCGATCGAGATCGGCAGGTTGACATCCATGAGCAGATCGATATTGCGCGGTTCCGGTTTGGCGGCCGCCTCGGAGAGATGCTGGAACTCGGCGTTGGCCACCTCGGTGCCGCCGAAATCGATATCGTCCGGCGAGGCCTTGCTGTCCTCCTGCGGCAGATCCTGAAGCATCGCCAGCATGGCCGCCTCGGCGTCGTCCTCCGACGCGTCGCCGCCGTTGACGACCTTGTCGAACTGCTCGGCCGCGGCTTCGCCGTCGGGGATGTGCGCGGCGGGATCGCCGCCGGCATCACCGGCGCCGGGCGATTCGGCGGCCTGGTCGGAGACCTGAACCTCTTCCTGAGATTCGATCTTCTCTTCATCAGCCATTATTTGTTCTCCTCCAATGGATTTTCGATCACTTCAAGGACCTGGACGGCGCGCTTCTTGCCCGAAAGGCCGGGGCGCGCCAGATATTTCCGGCGGCGGTTGACGTAGACGTCAACCGGCAGGTTCATCTTCTTCTCCGAGGGAATGATGTCGCCGAGTTTCATTTCCAGAAAATCGCGCATCTTGATGCGCGTGTTGAGCAGGACCGCCGACATGTCGATGCCGACGTTTGACAGGTTGCTCAGGTTGACATCGCGATCCGACGCGAGGTTCTTCTTCTTCGTGGCGTCGATCCAGTTCTGGGCCGACAGCTTCGTGATGATCGGCTCGAGCGCGACATACGGGTAGCAGATCGTCAGCAGACCGGTCGACTGGAACAGCTTGATCTGGAACGAAACCACCACCACCGTCTCGCCCGGGGGGACGATCTGAATGAACTGCGGGTTCGTTTCGAAGCTCTTCTGTTCGACCGAGATCTGCACGATATTCTCCCACGCCCGCTCGAGATCGCGATAGAGCCGCTGCGAGAGCCGCCCCATGACCGATCGCTCGATCGGCGTGAGTTCGCGCTCGGTTTCGAGGATCTTCCCGTTGCCGCCGAACATGCGGTCGATGAACGAGAAGGTCAGGGTCGGGTTGAAATCGACCAGGCTGACCGCGTCGAGCGGTTCGGCCCCGAAGGTGTACGTGCACGACGGTGTCACGAGCGACATGATGAACTCGGAGTACGTGATCTGGTCGACCGACACGAGGTCGACATCCACGATCGTCCGCATGATCGCCGAGAGCGACGAGCCGTAGTGGCCGGCGAAGTTGTCGTGCATGTTTTCGAGCGTCCGAAGCTGGTCTTTGGAGACCCGGTTCGGGTGCTTGAAATCGTACGCGATGACCGACCGGAGCCGGTCGTTATCGAGCCGATCGCTGTCGAGGTCCTGTTCGCCCGATGAGACGGTCGTCAACAGGGCATCGATTTCATCCTGGGTCAGGATTTTCGCCACGTTGTCTCTTCCCTACTGCAATACAAAGTCGGTGTAGTAGACGCCGGCCAGCTCGCTGGTTTTCATCAGCTCGGAGACCCGCTTCTTTATCTGGTAGCGGATTATCTCCTTCTGGCGGGCGTCGGTCAGTTGCGCCACCGTTTTCGATGACAGGATCGTGATCAGGGCGTCGCGGATGATCGGTTCGCGCGACCGGAACGCGTCGGCCTCGGCCGGCGAATTCAGCTCGAACCCGAACGAGACCGAGAGGAACCGCGAACCGCCGGTGCCGGCGGGGTTGATCACGATGTCGTCGATCTGGTACATGGTCGCGGCCGTCTCGCCCTTGTTCTTGCCGTGCGATTCGCTCTTGGCGTGCGAGCTTTCCGCCTTCCTCTCCGGCGCGGCCTGCTGGGTCGTCGCCTCGGCCGGGTCGTCGCTCGATGCCATCATCGGCTTGAGCACGAAGAGGGCCACGACGACGCCGATCGCGATCGCGCCGATGCCGATACCGCCGAAAAGAATCAGCTTGTTGCTCTGTTTGGCCGGTGCGGCCGGGGTCGCGGCGGGATCGCCGCCTTCCACGGTCGTCTTGTCCTGTTCATTCGCCATGATTAGCTCCCGTAACCGGCAGCGTCGGTGCCCGGTCGATTCAACCGGGCACCGCTGTCGCTGAGGTTATCGTTCGCCCGACTTTCGCTTTCCTCTTTCTCCTGGAACACCAGCACCTCACCGTCGGCGGTGACGAACACCACCGTGCCGGGAAGCGAATCGAGGAATTGAATCAGTTCAGCACTCAGTTCCATGGGGACTCTGTTATGTCGGGTTACCGTTACCATCTACTTGCTATCTCTTGATGTTCACCAGTTCGTCGAGCATGTTGTCCGAAGTCGTGATCACCCGGGCGTTGGCCTGGAAGCCGCGCTGCGCGGTGATCATGCTCGTGAATTCCTGGGCGATGTCGACCGACGAGGTCTCGAGGGCGCCGGAGAAGATCTGTCCGGAGATCGTCTCGCCGGCCACGCCTTCGACCGCGTTGCCCGAGTTGGCGCTTTCCTGGAACTGCGACTTGCCCGCCTTCCGCAAACCGGACTGGTTGAAGAAGTCGGCCATGACCACCTGGGCCAGCACGCGCGTCACGCCGTTGGAGAAAATGCCCGAGATATTGCCGGCCTTGTCGATCGCGATCTTCTCCAGCAGACCGACGCCGTAACCGTCCTGACGGACGATCGCCGCCGTGTGGGAGCCGGACGCGAACTGGGTGAGGCCGTCGTAACCGAACGCCGTGCCGGCGTCGATGTTGATTTCCATGTTCTCCGCACCGTTGTTCGGGTTGATAAGCACCGACTCGTTGCCGCCGTTGTAGGCGAACGTGTTCAGCGAACCATCGGCGTTGAACTGGGCGTAACCGGAGCCGCCGGCCTGAACCGTCTCGTTGCCGAGCGTGGAGATGTTCCACTCCCAGCGGTTCGGTACGGCCGACTTGAAGAACTCGATCGACAGGGTGTGTTTGCCGCCCTGGGAATCGTAGGTCGTGATCGACGCCGTGTGGGTCGTCGGCGCGGTGTCGATGACCAGATCGTTGCCGGCGGTGGCGGAGATACCGGCGTTGCCGGCGGTGATCTCAACACCGCCGTCGCCAAGGCCGCTCAAACCGGTGACCAGACCGGTCTGCTCGTCGATGACGAGGCCGAGCTGGTTGGTGAACGGGCCGGCCGCGGCGCCGGAACCCTCGTCGGGCGTGAACGTGTCGATCGCCGAAAGCGTCGTGTCGGTACCGCCGGCCGAAGCCACCTGGGTGCCGGCCGCGGCGCCGCCGAGCAGCAGCACGTCGAGCACGCCGCCTACGGTCGAGCCGGAGGTGGTGAAGTTGTAGGACGAGTGGTCGCCCGCACGGTCGCGGCTGATCGTGATCGCACCCGACGGATCCAGTTCGGCCGAGATGCCGGCGAGCTGGTCGAGCGCGGAGACGAACTCTTCAACGGTCGTATCGGCATTCAACCCGGCGACCGATTCAGTGCGTCCGCCGTCGATCGTTATCGTGAAGTCGGTGAAGTCGGTCACACCCAGCGAACCGAGCGTCTGGCCGCCGCTGAGGCCGGTCAGGGCGCCGGTGAACGAGTCGTTGGTCGCCTGGGCGCCGGTGATCGCGATGCGGTGCGTGCCGCCGACACCGTCGATGGTCGTGCCCGAGGCGAGCAGGACGTTGGAGCCGCCGGCGTCGATCAGCGACGCACGCGAGTCGGACGCCGAGGCGTCGAGGTTGCTCGCGATATCGATCTGCGTCGTCGCCTGAGCGGGATCCTGCTGGCCGAACGGCAGCGTGATCTTGCCGGTGGTCGCCAGCGACGGAATATTGCCGTCGGAGTCGGCCATCTTGCCGAGCACGTACAGGCCGGTCGCCGGATCGACAAGGGTCGCGTCGGAATCGAGCCCGAAGGCGCCGGCGCGGGTGTAGAAGCGGTTGTCGTTGGCGTCGCCGAGAATGAAGAATCCCGAGCCCTGGATAGCCAGGTCGAGGATCTGCCCGGTCGTCTCCAGGCCGCCCTGCTGGAAGAGCGTGTCGATCGACGCCACTTCCATACCCAGTCCGAGCTGGACCGGGTTGGTGCCGCCGGTCACCGCCGAGGGACGGCCGGCGCCTTTGAACGTCTGCACGAGCGCTTCCTGGAAATTGACGCGACTTGCCTTGAACCCGACGGTGTTGATGTTGGCGATGTTGTTACCGATCACGTTCATCTTCACCTGGTGGTTCTTCAGACCGGATACACCGGCATACAGTGATGCCATCATGGTGTGGTTACCTCCGTGCTTTCAACACAGGGCTTCCCCATCAAAATGAGGACCAACCCCGAATCGTGAATGTTGTTGTATCGTTTGTTCATTTCTTTGCGTCCTAGATGA
Organism: uncultured Ignavibacteriales bacterium; assembly: GCA_964414435.1. Lineage (GTDB taxonomy): Bacteria > Zixibacteria > MSB-5A5 > GN15 > FEB-12 > JAGNLV01. Next base: position 6,961 of record CAYPYM010000130.1, read on the forward strand.
TCACGGCCGAATCGATCGACGTCACCACGCCGTCGCGAAGGTTATCGCGGTCGAACGCCGTTACGACCGTCCGGTTGGTCACCGAGACGACCAGCGCGACATCGTCGGTCAGCACGAGCGTCTCGCGCGAGCCCTTGGTATGGGCGCGGTCGACGGCGTCGGCGATATTCTGAAGCTGGTTGTCGGACAGCTCGATCCCGCGCGAATACAGCCGCTGCTGAGCGTGTTTCGAAAACACGAGGTCGCGGTTTTCGGCCAGCTCGCGGGAAAACATGTCCTTGAACGACTCGTCGCCCGCCTTCGCCGGTTTCGGCGACGGACCGCGGCCGGCGATCTCGATCAGATTGACCGGCTGCTGCATTCGGTTCAGCGGTATGGTGGTTCCGATTTTCATGCCGTAATCCTTCCCTTCACATCACACACAGATTCACACCCCTGCTATCAGCCCTCGGTCAGCTTGCCTTCCTGGGCGATCGCCGAAACGTCGCCGAACGGAATCTCCATGCCGTCGACCCGGAAATAGGCGCTGCCGTTGCGGTAGGTCACCGCCTCGACCACCCCGGTCATG
>CAYPYM010000131.1:0-7501 GCA_964414435.1 uncultured Ignavibacteriales bacterium
TGCCAGGACCCCTGGAGCTCGTAGCCCGCCCGCTCGGCCGGTTTCAGGAAGACGTTCGTGACCGCCTCGATCCTGATCTCACGCAGCATCGTCTGCAGATACCGGGTCGTGTTCTGCTGGGCGAATTCGTTGGAAGCGGCCGAAAGGATATGCAGTTCCGCGGTCCGCCACTCCGGGTTGCGCGTCAGCAGGTAGGCCAGCAGGAGCATCAGGTCGCCGTTCTGGCGAAGGCCTCCCCACCAGACGTGAATCTGCCGTACGCTTTTTCTCACCGGGAACATATGCTGCGGATTGATCTTGCCGATAACAACCGACTTGCGAATCCGCTCCAGACGCCGGGCCGTGATCAGGAACTCGACCAGGCGATGCGGGTCTTTGGGCCAGCCCAGCACGATCGTATTGGAGGCGAAACCGGCGATACCGTTGGCCTGCGACACATCCAGAATCCCGTCGACGACATTCTCGACGACATCGATTTCGGGAAAGACCATCAGGTCCTCACGGTGCATCAGCTCGCCGGTGACCCGCAGGCGCTCGTCCAGATCCAGCTGCTCCGAAAGCAGGTCGCCGACGATCAACTCACAGACGGTCACGACACCCCGGTTCTGACTGAACCATGCCCCGAATCGGATCAGGTCGAGTTTACGCGGCGGATCATCGACAAAAACGAGAATATGCGGTCGCCAGTTGCGGGCACTCATCGGCCGTCGCGAGAGCCGCACCAGCACCCAGCGGAGGATCGCTTCGAGCAGGCCGCGCCGGGAGTCGCCCCAGGTGGCGCGGCGCTCACGCCGGACGAAGACAAGCCAGAGGAGGATCTCAATGAGGATAGCGGCGATACTGGCCAGCGGGCTGATCAGGAACATAACCCAGACACAGGCCAGACCGCAGACGACATTCAGAAACCAGGGGACGCGAAAGCGGGGCCGCCAGGAGGGGTCACCGCTGAGGGATTCGAGCCCGGCGACGAGGTTGATGGTGCCGTAGACGGTCAGGAAGAACATCGTCACGACCTGCGCGACGGCGTTCAGGTTGCCGAGGAAAACGGCCGCGACGGCGAAGCCGACAGTGATGAAAATCGCCACCCGCAGTCCCCACTCGCCCGAGATGAAGGAGCGAACGCCGCGGTGGGCGATCTGGTCACGCATGATCGCCTGCAGGGTGCGGGGAGCTCCGAGCACCGATCCAACCGCCGACGACAGTATGGCGCCCCAGAGACCGGGCAGAATCAGCAGCGCGCCGAGCGGGGCGATCCGAAGCCAGATCAGCGAGTCGGCGGTCAGTTCGGCCGGTCCGGCGGCCCGGGCAAGCAGCACCGGAATGAGGAGGTAGACGGCAAAACCGGTCAGGGTGGCGGCGATCGCCCCGATCGGGATCGATCTGCCGGGGTTCTTGAGATCGCCCGAAAGGCTCAGCCCGGCGGTGACGCCGGTGACGGCCGGGAAAAACACCGCGAAGCCGATCCAGAAGCCGACCCGGCTGCTTTCGGTCACAACGGGAAAGACCAGCGGGGTCTTGATCATCAGCGCCCCGACCGCGAGGGCGACGATCGACACCCCCACCAGCGCCAGCAGCGGCACCTGCGACTTCAGGGCAAGGCCGGCGCCGTAAATCGACAGACCGGCGACGACGATGATGATCGCCAGAGCAACCGAGCCGAGCGGCAAGGTCGGCCAGATGATCCGCAGCGATTCGGCCAGACCGTAGGAGTAGAGCGTCACCGAAACGGCCTGCGAGAGATAGAGCGGGACGCCGATCGCCGCGCCGACGCCGAGCCCCAGACTGCGCGATATGATGAAGTAGGCACCGCCGCCGCCGACCCGCATGTTGGTCGCCATCGATGAAAACGACAGGGTGGTGATCAGCGTAATCGCGTTCGCGAGCACCACAACCAGGATCGTAGCCGTAAGGCCGAGCTGGCCGACCACCCATCCAAACCGGAGGTACATGATGACCCCGAGGATGGTGAGGACGGTCGGCGTGTAGACGCCGAGGAACGTTCCGAGCGTGCCTTTCGGACGGAAATCCATTAAGTTCGCGTTCTCCGGTTCGGGTGAAAAAACCGGGACGACCGGTTACCCTCTGTTTGAAACATCAGGTCGTCCCCGGGCGGGCGCAATATAATTACGGGCCTTGCCGAACTTCAAGTGGATGTTTGAAACGGTCTGAAGAAGTGGCCGATACCGGCCGGCCGCCTCCTGCCCTAAGCGAAGGAATACGGCGGACCGGAACAGCGGCGAAGATGCGGACTCGGTGCCGGCATCGGCGGGGCGATCCGATCCGAGAGGTACCGTTACCAGCTCTTTTTGCGGACGATATCGGAAATCTTCTTGTCGAGATTCTGCTCGAAAATCTGGAGTCCGGCCGCCTGGGCCTCGGCGATCTTGCCCATGAGCGTTTCGATATCGGCCGGCTTTTCGAGAAAATCGACCGCCCCCTGCTTGACCGCCTCCACCCCCTGTTTCAATGACCCGTGACCGGTCAACATGATGACCTGAAGGTCGGAGTTCATCGCGAGCAGGCGTTTAAGCGTCTCGATGCCGTCCATACCGGGCATGATCAGGTCGAGCACGATCGCGTCGTAGAAATGCGAGCCGGCCATCTCAATTGCGGTGGGGCCGTCGGACGCGGTATCGACCTTGAGGCCGCGGGCCTCCATTCGCTCGGCCAGAGTAGCGGTGAATTCGGTTTCGTCATCGACAAGCAACACATGCGCGGCCGCCATGGTTACCTCCTCAATCTATCTGTTGACATTTCTCTCACGTTCATCGGCCGGCTCAGCCGTTTTGACCGAGGGTAAGCCGGACCGTCATCCGCTTGCCGTTGCGTTCGACCTGCGATGTGCCGTCGAGACAGGTGCAGAGCAGCTGCTCCGTGGCGGTGTGGATTTCGGCCGTCTCGCGATCATTGTCGGGGCTCGTTATCCTCACGAAGGGCCCCTCGGAATCGGCGCCGCAGGAGATCTCGATCGTGTCGCCGCTGATCGAGCTGTCGAGCATCCGCCGAAAGACGAGAAACAACCACTGCTGCAGCAGAAACGGACTTCCGGTTACGGATATCGGGCGCTCGGGCCCCGATGTCACCAGCGTGGTCTTTTTCATATCGGCCAGCCGGGTGCAGAGCGCGCCGAATGCCGCGGCAGTCTCGCCGAGATCAAACTCGACCGTCGGCAAATCAACCGAGTGGGCAAAACGGTTCAGGCGACGGATTATCTCGAGCCCGCGCTGGGTCTGGCGCTGCATCGTGCCGGCGATCCGCTCGAGCTTTTCGGGCGGGATCGGTCGTGCCTCGCCGCTGCCGATCGAGAGGTCGCCGAGCAGCCCGGCGCTCTGATCGATAATCGAGATGACGTTGTTCAGCTCGTGCGACACCGAAGCGGTGATCGCGCCGAAAAAGGCGAGACTGCGTTCGCGCAGCAACCGTTCCTGAGTGTTGTCGATATCGTCGTTCATACCGAGGCCACCGCCTCCCTTATTTTTTGCAGCAGTCGATCAAGGCTGATCGGTTTGGGCAGGAAGTCGTACGCCCCCTCGGGGATCGTATCGGAATTATCGGTCGGGGCGCCGTGGCCGGTGATCAGCAGCACCGGCAGGCGCGGATAGTCGTGGTTGATCATCCGGAGTACATCGAGACCCGACATACCGGGGAGTTTCAGATCGAGCACGACGACATCGAAGGTCGACGACTTCAGTTTCTCCAGCGCCTCCGGCCCGGACAGGGCGTATTCGGCCGCGACGCCGCGATAGTCGAGCCGTTCGACCAGGGTGGTCACCAGCTCTTCCTCGTCATCGATAAGCAGGGCGCGCAGCTCGGCCATGGTTACCTCTTGAGTTCCTGTTGTTTGACCGGCAGGGTGACGATGAAACGGGTCCCCTTGCCGAGCTCGCTCTCGACCTCGATCGAACCGCCGAGCCTCCGGATGATATCGCGAGTGATCGACAGGCCGAGACCGGTGCCGAATTCGCCTTTGGTCGAGAAGAACGGCTCGAAAATGTGTTCGAGATCGTGATGCGAAATGCCTTTGCCGTTGTCGGCGATACTCACCGCGACATCGTCGGGTACCGACTGGGCGATGGCGACATCGATCTTGCCGTTGTCGCTCACCGCGGCGAAAGCGTTGTTGATGATGTTGAGAAAAACCTGCTGGAGCTGGCCGCGGTCGCTGACCACAATGACGGGCATGTCCGGTGCATAAAACTCGACCTCGATATTCCGGTGGCCCGCCTCGGAGCGCTGGAACCCGACCACCTCCTCGACCAGTTGCTGCAGGTCGATCGCCTCGTGACGGACATCCATCCGGCGCGCGAACCCGAGCAGGCGGTGGGTGACATTGCTGCAGCGCTCGATCGAGCGCAGGATGCTGTCGGCCAGCGCGAGGGTCTTTTCCTTCTGCGGGTAGTCACCGTTAAACGTGGCCATATCTTTCAGCAGGCCGGCCTTCTCGTTGATAATCGCGAGCGGGTTGTTGATCTCGTGGGCCACGCCGGCGGCCATCCGGCCGATCGTCGCCATCTTGTTCGTGTACTCGACATTGTGCAGAAGCTTGGCCCGGCGCATGTCGGCCTGGCGGAGATAACGTATCATGCGCGTGTGGCCGTAGAGCACCGCCGCCAGGATGAGGCCGACCGACACCAGCAGGAACCAGATCAGGTCGGACCGCTGCACCAGCCAGCTCGCGAAATGCAGCGGCTGCTTGCGGATGACCATAAAGACGAACGGCGTCTTTTCGATAAAGGCGTAGCCGCGCGTCACCGACTCTCCCCCTTCCTCGAACTGGTCGGTGTTTTCGCGGTCGCGCGAGTGCGGCGGCAGTTCGATATGCACGGTATCGAGCACATGGCCGTGGTAGGCCGACTCGGTCTGGAGTACCCCCTGCTGGTTGATGATGAAAGCGTCGGTGTAACGATCGAGATGGAGCGAATAGACCTGGTCGTTGAGCAGTTCCATGTCGAGCGTTGCGCGCAGGATGAAAAAGCCGGAGTTGCCCTTCTCATGCCGAAAGGCGATGACAAAGTGCGGCAGATTACGATGGCCCATGAAGACATCGCTGACATACACCCCGCGCATGACCACCTCGTGGAACCAGGCCTGATCGCGGTAATTCTTGCTCTTCAGGTCGTACGGCCCCTCGTAATACAGCTGGTTGCCGTCGGCGTCGATTATCCCCAGATCGACAAAGCCGCCGAACGAGTGGTTGAGATTGAGCAGAATCGAACCGAGCGCCGTGTCACTGCTCAACTTATTGTAGGACCGGCTGCCGATCATCAGCGACAGCACCGACCGGCGCTCCTCGATCACGTACTCAAGTGTCCGCTTGGTGTTGGAGACGATCCGCGACACGGTGAAGCGGCTCTCGGTCTTGACGGCTTCCTGATCCTGGTAATACTTGATGGCGGTCATGATCGCCAGGGGGAGCAGCGCGGTCACGAGCGTAAAGAGGACGGAGAAACGCCAGAGCCGGCGGTATGGCGGGGGGATGCGGTCAACCGCTTCCCGCGGTCGCGCCGCCTGGGTCTCCTCGTTGTGTTCCACCGGTTGGCTCATGGCTCGGGGTACCTGTATTGAAAGCGTGACGCGGTCAGTTATCGGGACGGTCGGCTCCGCTGTCGGCCCGACGGCGGTCGACCTTCCGATAGGCCTCGCGCATCACCTTTGCCAGTTCATCGATATTGGCCGGTTTCTGCAGATAGGCGAAGGCGCCCAGCTCCTCGGCCTGTTCTCGCTCACGGTCGGATCCGTGCCCGGTCAGGATGATGACCTCGACCTCGGGATGATCGCGTTTCACCCGGCGCAGAACCTCGATACCATCTATTCCGGGCATCATGAGATCGAGCACCATGACATCGGGCGCGCCCTTTTCGAGCATGTCGAGCGCCTGCTCGCCGTCGTAGGCGATCGCCGATTCAAGGTCACGGGTCTGCAGCCGTTCCGACAGCGTATGCACGAATTCCTTTTCATCGTCGACCAGCAGAAATTTCGGCGGCGCCTCGATATTCGACCAGGGATTGAGCGACGGCGGCGCGTATTTGGGCCCGAGCCGCACGTTCACCCCGGTGACGCCTTCGACTTTCGACGCAATCGCCGTGATCTGTTCCTCGTACCGCTTCTGCCGAACGACATATTCATTCATCAGGAGTACGATGCTCCCCCGCTCGGCGTGGACATCGAGATCATACCCCGCCTCCACCAGCGCCACGGCGACTTTCGACGCCAGCACGAAATCCTCGGCGGCCTGTTGCGAACGCTCGGTGGTCTGCACCGCCGGTCCGGCGGCCTGTTCGCAGATAAGCGCAACGGCGTCGTCGACCGACGAATCATGCATCGGTATCACGATATCATAGAGCGACTCAGCGAAGGGTGACTGCTCGATCAGATACGAGGTGCAAGCCGAAAGGGTGGCATCGTCGGCGTGAATCTGTTTGCGGGCATCCTTTTCGGACAGGTTCGCCGCTTTCATCGCCTGCTGCACCCGGTAATCGAGATTGGCGATGACGCACACCCGGAGGATATGCGCGATCGTGCGCGGCGCGAGATTGCCGGCACAGCCCTGGAGCAGGACGTTGTCGTCCAGAATCAACTCGGCCAGGCCGGCCCGCAGGTAGGCGACGTTCTTTTCTCGTTCTCGGGTGAATTTGTTGAAGAGCGGCTTGGGGCCGCCGAGGGCGCGGGCGAGACGATCGCGCGAGACGCCGTACCGGGAAGAGACCGAGTCGAGCAGTTGCTCCTCAAGGCGACCATAGCCAAGCCGTTGGGCCACGCCGGCAGCGACCTCGTCGCCGTGACAGTGCGTACCGCTCAGGATGAAGATAATGGCCACTGGTGTCTCCTTTGCTTTCACCGGGCGATGCGTCTTCGTGCATTTTAGGCACGGTTGAGAGAGTTTGCAAGAGCAAAAAGCCGCCGCGCGCGGCGTTTCTGCAATTCGAACAATCAAGATGGATTCGGTTGTCATTTATCCGCGAGGGCCAATTACTCGCCGAGTCAATTCCCGTCACGCCCGCGGGGAAAAACATCTTGTAAGAATAGACGATATGGGATACATTCATCAAAAGGTGCACCGATTCCATATGAACTTCGGGCGCCGAGTGAACGACCGATGGACGGGCAGTCTCTCGGTCACGAAGCAGAGAAGGAGTCGCCGATGAAGCACATTACGGCCGAAGAGATCATGATCCCGCTGGACAGTTATCCCCATGTACCCTACTGGTTCTCCCTTCGCCAGGCGATTGCCGCGATGGAGCAGGCTCAACTCAATTGTGAGGGGTTGAAGTCTTTGCCGCGCGTCGTGCTGGTTTTCGATGAGCAGTATCAGTTGATGGGGATGATCCGCCGCCGCGATATCCTCCGGGGACTCGGCCGCAATGCGATGCAGGACCCGACCGAACACCCCGGCGAACAGGATCCGTCGGTGCAGCGCGATCTGCGCGGTTCGGGCGAATCGGAAGAGAAACTCCTTCAGAAGATCCGCGAGCGTTCCGAGCGGCCGGTCAGCGAGGTAATG
>CAYPYM010000132.1:0-7474 GCA_964414435.1 uncultured Ignavibacteriales bacterium
CTTCATTCGGTCAGCACCGTGCAGCGTGAAATAACGGGCGTGCGCAACAACCTCGATCTGACCCTCCCGCTGATGCCGCCGAACGGATACGGCATAACGATGGACCCCGACTCGGTGCGGATCGAGGTCGAGGTGGTGCCGGTCAAGACGCGGGTGTTCGAGAACATCCCGATTGTCGTCTACAATGTCCCGCCGGGCGGCAATGTCACGATCTTCCCGCAGGTGATCAATATCGAGCTGACCGGTCCGCCGGAAGATATCGACCTGCTGAACCGCAACGCCCTGGTGGCGTCGGTGGACTACCGCGCCCGCGATTCGCTGTCGCACGCGCCGATCAAGATCGACACCCCGGCCAATTTCCGGGTCAAGAAAGCATCGGCCGACAGCGTCACGTTCAACCCGCCTCCGGCCGCCGCAGATACGACAAGGTAACCATGTACATTCTCGGAATAGAAACGTCGTGCGACGAGACCTCCGCCGCGGTGGTGGTCGATGGTCGCGAAATTCGCTCCAACGTCATCCTCTCGCAGGCCGACCATGAACGGTTCGGCGGGGTGGTGCCGGAAATCGCCAGCCGCGAACACCTCAAGACGATCGTGCCGATCTACCGCGAGGCGCTCGACGAGGCCGGGGTCACGATCGATCAGATCGACCTGATCGCAGCCACGATGGGGCCGGGGTTGGTCGGGCCACTGCTGGTAGGACTCACCTTCGCCAAGGGGCTGGCCTTTGCCACCGGCAAACCGTTCGTGCCGGTCAACCACATGGAGGGCCATGTCGCGGCCAACCTGCTGGATCATCCGGAGCTGGATGAGCATCACCTGACCCTGGTCGTTTCGGGGGGGCACACGATGTTGGTCGAGGTGAACGGATTCGGCAACTACACCGTGCTCGGCCGGACCAAGGACGACGCCGCCGGAGAAGCATACGACAAGGTCGCCAAGATCATGGGGCTGGGTTATCCCGGCGGGGCGAAACTCGACCGGCTGGCGCAGCGGGGCGACCCCAACTATTTCCGGTTCCCGCGCGCGATGCTTCAGCACGACAACTACCAGTTTTCGTTCTCCGGGCTGAAGACTGCCGTGGCGCTGCGCCTGAAGCAGCTTCCGCCGGAAGAACTCGAAACGCATAAGGCCGATATCGCGGCATCGTTCCAGGAAGCGGTGGTGGAAGTGCTGGTGGAAAAGACGATGAAGGCGGCGCGGGAGAAGCGCCTGTCTCACGTGACGCTCTCGGGCGGCGTGGCGGCCAACAGCCGCCTGAGGAGCATGCTGAGCGAGCGTCTCGCGGCCGAGGGGAAGCGGTTGTTTTATCCGTCGCTCAAGCTGTGCACCGACAACGCCGCGATGATCGCGGCGGCGGGGTACTTTCGATATCAGATGGACGGTCCGGGCGAACTGATCGCCAATGCCGTCCCGTATCTCAAGCTGGCATAAGCAAACGCTATATATCTCTCAGAGGGGAGGGACTATCCATGCTCAAAGCAAAGCAGGATGCGTTCGGACAGGCGATACTCGACTGGCGGAACGGGTCCCGGTGCCCGGAGATAATCGAGCGGGACGACGGCCTGATCGACGCTTACAATGATCCGGGTGGTTTGGGACGGTACTACGATCCATTCCGCAAATGGCCGAAACCGGAACGACAGGCGATCCGATACGTGCGCGGACGGGTGCTCGATATCGGCTGCGGTCCGGGGCGGACGGCGCTGTATCTACAGGAGAAGGGCTGTGAAGTGGTGGCGGTCGATAACTCGCCGGGGATGATCAAGGCGGCGAAGCTGGAAGGCGTTCGCGATGCCCGGGTGCTGGCGATGAATCAGATCAGCCCGAAGCTCGGTGTCTTCGATACGATCGTCATGTACGGCCACAATTTCGGACTCATGGGCTCGCTCGCGGGCGGCCGGAAGCATCTCAGGAAGTTCCATCGCATGACAAGCGAACGCGGTCGGATCGTTGCCTCGGCGGGCGACGCCTACAACACCACCGACCCGGATCATCTCTGGTATCATGGATACAATCGCCGGCGCGGTCGGTCCGGCGGGCAGTTGAAGCTCCGGATCCGGCACCGCAAGCTGGTAACGCCTTGGTTCGACTATCTTTTCCTGTCACCGGAGGAGCTGGAGAAGATGGTTGACGGCACCGGATGGAAGGTCACGAAGATGTTTCGACCGGGCGGGGTGACCTATACGTTTGTACTGGAGAAGGTCTGAGACCCGTCGGTCTTGCCCAGTGTCCGGTACCCCCAGACGATCACCACGATCGTGATGACCGCTTCGAGCGCCAGGCCGAGCCAGATATTCCACGACGACGAGCCGTGCAGGTTGTAATCGTAGGTGTACTGGTAGACGAGAATCAGCAGGACGTTGGCGCCGGTGAGGATGCCGGCGAGCATGGCCGAGACGATGTCAAACGCGTAAGCTGCGCGTTTCGGGTCGGCCAGCCAGTACTCTTTGTGGGGCATGTTGATGAAGGCGGTCGGGATTTTCCTCAGCAGGACCCGGTTGATCAGCGGCCAGATATTTACGAAAACAATCGCCAGGAACCAGACGGCGAGGAATTCACCCCGCGACGACCAGCCGTCGGCCTTCCCCGACGCGTTGAAGTGCGACGCCATCCGCGCGGGAAGGGTGTTGTAGGTCAGCGCCACCTGTAGCAGGACGGCCGCGACGCTTATCCACCAGCCGATCATTATCCGACGAGCCATCATACTTAATATACATCGGAAGAGTCGGGCGCTTCAACATCCGCCATGTAGTTTTTTAGCTGCGGGTAGCGGTCCAGCCGCTGGCGGATGAGGTTCTCATCGAGACCGGCTGCGCGCGCACGTTTATAGAGAACGGCGGCATCGGTGAAGCGGTTCTCGGAGCAGTCGAGATCGGCCAGTTCGAGCAGCGATTTGAGCGGCGCGTTCTTTTTGGCGGCGATCTTCTCGAGCGTGGCGGCGTAATCTTTGAGACGATTCTCCTGACGGTAGAGACGGGCGAGATAAATCAGGCTCTGGGTCTGGTTGGTATCGAGTTGATAGGCCCGTTTCCAGAGCGTCTCGGCTTTGTCGCGCCGCCCCGCCCACAACCAGGCGTAACCGAGATTGTGTACCACTATCGGGTTGTTCGGATTGAGACCGTTGGCGATACGCAGGACGGTGAGGGCCGAATCGTAGTTCTCCTTCTGGATCAGCGCGTACCCGAGACCGGAGTAGCCGGCCCAATATATCGGATCGATCCGGATCGCCTGTTCCGCCAGAGCGATCGCGGAATCGGGCTGGCCGCTCCGGGCGAGACTCTCCGCCCTCACGCCGAGTGCCGCCTCGGGATAGTCTCGCTGATAGCGGGCTTCGATCTTGTCGGCCCTGGACGGCTCGTCTTCCTCGATGTAGTAGTCGCGGAGAACCTGGTAAGTCGCGCGGTTGCGGGCGTGATCGAGGCCGATGTAGGTCCAGAGGCGGTCGATGGCCGTAGTCGGGGAAAGTTGAATCGCAACCCTCCCCCCCAGCGCAACCGCACCGAGAATGATCGTGTAGATCACGGCCCGTCGACGAGCGGCCGAGATAAGCTTCCCCGACAGTGTGAAGGTCAGGAAGAGCAACAGCGCCGGCACGGCTGCGAATGAAAAGAGGTCCCAGTCGCGCGGCATACCCAGCTTGGGATCGAGCACGAAAGTGACGATCGTAGCGGAAACGACGGAGATGAGCAGGAAGCGGAGATCGCGACCGGCCGTTTTCAGGGAGCGCACCAGCGACCAGAGAGTGATCAGAACAACCGGCGCTGCCGGCACGATCAGCAGCCGAAGGTTGGCGTAGTCGAGCAGATGGCGCCATGAAAAGAGCGTATAGTGTTCGGCAGTGACTTCGATCGGCACCAGCGGGACAAAGGCATATCGAAAGAACAGGTTGGTCCGGTAGAGATAGACGAACAGCACGCCGCCGGCAACAAGAACCGCGGCGCCGAGGATGATCCAGGCAGTCCGCCGAAGGCGGGCCAGCGGCGAATCTACAATCAGGAGGTAGACGGCGGCCGGGATAAGCGCGGCCCCGATCACGTGGAGCGCAAGCGTGACTCCGAGCGGAACCAGAATCCAGAATCGATTGCATCTCCCCTGTGCCGCGAACAGCCCTGCCAGGCAGAACCAGAATACGGCCAGCACGAAGATCGTGTAGTTTTCGACGTAGCCGAAAAAGAGCAGGCCGTAGCCGCCGGTGACGAGACCGAGCACAAAGAGCATGCGATCGACCGGACGTTCGACCAGGCGGGCGGCGGCGAAAATTGCGGTGAGAACATATAGCGCTCCGCCCGCGATCGACAGCAGCCGGTAGCTTGACAGGACAGCGGCCGACGTGTCGCCGAAGAAGCTGCGGACAGCCAGGTGCAGGAACGCCTCGACTGTTTCGGTCGGTTTGATGTATGGTGTCGCGCCGGTGAGCTGCGAGAGGATCTGGTAACCGTCACCGAGAAAATGGGTCCGGGTGCGGAAGAACCAGAACAGCGCGATCGAGGCGATCGGCGCAAGAGCGGCAAAAGCGCGCCACGGATTCTGAGACGGCACCGTGTCGGTCACCGGGTCTTTCGCGGCGAGTACCCGTATGGCGGCGAGAGCCGCGATGGTGACGACGCCCAGCGCGATGAAGACGGCGCCGGAGAAGAATCCAAAGAAGTTGATTCCCCACAAGCGCGTGTCGGGAAAGAACGACGCGACGATCCAGGCAGCCGGGATAATCAGCGCGATCGGCAACAGGTCGCGGGGCGCGTGCGATATTGAAGGTGGTGGTTCGCTCATGCCGGTCAATTCAATCGGGTGGTGTGGCCGGGCCGGGAGGATGAGCGAGATGGGTGAGGCGACAGGCGTCGGCCGGTTCTCAAAAAGAAAACCCTCCGATACTGAGCCTCGGAGGGTTCAAAGCGAAAATCTATTTCGGTCTTAGCCGTAGATTTCTTTTTCGTTGCACTTGCAGACGCCGACGTTGGTGGCACGGAATTTCCATCCGGCGCCGGCCTTGACTGCCTTGACGTGCTTGACGTACTGGATCGGCGTCTCGCAGACGGGGCAGGTTTGCGTGTGCGACTTTTTGCTGGCCTTGTCAGCAAAGCTCTGTCTTTTGGCCATCGGAAAAAGCCTCCTCTATTTCGATTTTGTCTTCGTTGTCGTGTTCGGCCAACTTTGCTTTAACAACAGTAAGCAGCCGGGTTGTTTCCCGCAACAGGTTAAATTCTTTGTCCTCGGCAAACGCCGGGGCGGCCTGATCGAAAAAAGTACGGGCCGCAGGATAGTCTTTCCGCTTCAGCGCGAGAAGAGCCTGGGCGTACGCTTTCTCAGCCAGCTTCAACATGATGCGGGCTCCCTTTGATCAGCTCCTCGGCCTTTTTCAGCCGTTGTACAAACGGCTCGACCTTGTAGCCGACCTGTTTGAGATAATATATGACGAACGCAGACAAAATCAAGGCGTCTTTATTCTTCTGGACCGTCGCCGACGTGAGGGCGTCGTCCAGAGCCGACAGCACATGCTTTTTGTTTCCGGCGAAATCTTCGAACAGGTCCGACGACCGCTTCAGGGCCCGTCGGAACCGCTCGATCGAATCGACCTCGTCGATACCGGGCAGCGGCGGTTTCGGAGGGGCGGATTCCGGGCCGCGACGTAACACTATGGCGGGCCGATGCTTATGAGGCGCGGCCGGAGCCTCGGGAGGAGCCGGATGAGTGGTCCGGTTCCAGCGCTCGATCTCCGAGGAAATCTTATGGACCGCCGGCGGGGCATCGTCGCCGAGATCGAGCCGCCCCTTTATTTCATCGAGAATCGTGCTGATCCGGTTGATATCGGCGGACCGAAGGCGGCTTTCGGACAAAAGCCGGTTGTTGCCGGCGAACCACTGACCGATCCGGTCGGTGATTTCGAAGCTGTCGCCCGACATCCGGGCGATATCGTCGAGCCGGTTGATCCCCTCCAGAACCTGGAGGCGCGGCTGTTTGTGGGCGACGACCCGATCGAGAAACGACTCGAGCACCCCTTCGAGCGACTTCAGGACCTCTTTCTGACTCAATCCACCTGCTCCAGGTATGTCCGTGATATTTTGCGATCGACCAGTCGGTTTCCGGACTTCTCGGTAATGTAGTCTTCGAAAAGGCCGGCCAGGCGGTTGACCATCTTCTCGAGTTCACCGTCGCCGGCCGACTCATTCTTGCGCTTTTCCGTCTTAGTAATAAGGCCGGCGAGTTTGAGCTGGGCAAGTTTTTTCATCGCCTCGTCATCGGCGAGGGGCGCGAGTTTGGCGACTTCGGTCACGGTCCGGTGGCCGTCGACCAGCGCCATGATATTCCACTCGGCCGCCTTGAGCGCGACCTCGCGGGTCCGTCCCCCCTGCGCCGCCGAGATCGTGTAGATGGCGTCGAGGTCGGGCAGGGTTTCCTTGACGAGGTTCATTTCGTCGATACGGCGAAGACCCTCGAGAATGACGTTCTCGACCGAGAGCGAGACGGTGATCTCTTCGTCGGTCGGGAACTGGTCTTCGTAGAATTTGAACGATCCGCTGGTCCAGGCCAGCAGCGAGTAGAGCAGTTCTTCGACCTGCTGGCGGACGACCGCTTCGAGATCGGCGCGATCGATGAAGCCGCGGGTGACGAGAATCTCGCCGAGGCGTTTGCTGTTTTCGGTCTGGGCCTGGATACGGATAGCGTCGTCGAGCTGCCGGGCGCTGATCACGCCGCGGTCTTTGAGCAGCTGCCCGAGGTGGTAGGTTTGACGGGGACCATAGCCGTAGATGATGTTTCCTTCCCTGAAATACACCATGACAATGGAGTCGTCTTTCTGGATCCCCAGCGTCCCGGACTTGCGGCTTGATGCGATCAGCTGGAGGATCTCCGGCAGCGTAAATCGCTCAATGTTTCCCTGTAAGTCGAGGTCCATCAGTGCTCCCCAAAAACTTGTTTATGACCGGTCTGTATGTAAAGCAACCGACACGTCTGTCTTGCTTGTAAGTTTCTGATTCACAGTGTGTTGTCTGCCAGAGAAAGTCAACCCAGTGAGAACGCGCTCAATACTAACAGGTTACCAATCTACTGATGCCTGTCAACGATAACACCTTTGCCAACTGCTGTCAACAACGATCTCATGCCTTTCACACTTTATATTGCGTGAAGCAGGACTCTGGCGTACTCTGCGGGAGGCAACGGCCGGGTTGAGCATTTTTTTCTTTAACGAATACGTCGCACAGTTATTATACGACTTGACGACCGATGGGTGTGACAACATGACTCAAAATATCCTGCTTAAAAAGATCATCATGCGCGGTCCGTTCGCGCACGTGAGCATTTCCACCCTCACCGACACGCTCGAGCTGCGCGCCGAAACGGTACTGACCCTTCGCCTGGTCGAAGGAACGGTGCTGACCGAATCTCAGGTCGACCGTCTCGTGGCCGAGGCGGCCCTACTGGCCTGTCGTCGCGAGGCGACCCGCCTCCTCGCGGTGCGGCAGCATTCGGTC
>CAYPYM010000133.1:0-7468 GCA_964414435.1 uncultured Ignavibacteriales bacterium
AAGGGGCGATCAAGAAGGAGGGGATGGGGGCGCTGCTTTCGGTGGCGCAGGGATCGACCGAACCGCCGAGGTTTGTGGTGCTCGAGTACAACGGCGGGCGGGCCGGATCAAAGCCGGTCGCGCTGGTCGGCAAAGGCGTGACCTTCGACAGCGGCGGCATCTCGCTCAAGCAGGCGCTCAACATGCACGAGATGAAAGGGGACATGGCCGGATCGGCCGTGGTCCTGTCGACGCTGCTGACGGCCGCGCGGCTGAAACTTGCGGTCAACCTGGTCGGGTTGATTCCGATGTCCGAAAACATGCCGTCGGGCACGGCCACCAAGCCGGGCGATATATTCACCTCGCGCAAGGGGCTGACGATCGAGGTGATCAACACCGACGCCGAGGGGCGGCTGCTGCTGGCCGACGCCCTCGATTACGCCAACAAGTTCAATCCGCAGGCGGTGATCGATATCGCCACCCTCACCGGCGCCACCCTGTATATCCTCGGCTACGCCGGCGCGCCGATCATGGGGAACAACGAGGAGCTTCTGGGTCGCCTGCGGGATGCTTCCGCGGCGACGGCCGAGAAGGTCTGGCAGTTGCCGATCTGGGATGAGATGCGGGACCAGATGAAGTCGCCGGTGGCCGACCTGACGAACTCGGGCGGCCGGCCGGCCGGCACGATCGCGGCGGCGGCGTTTCTCGAGAATTTTATCGGCGACTGGCCTTGGGCGCACGTCGATATCGCCTATGTCGATGTCGAGCCGAGTGGTCGACCGTACGTGCCCAAAGGGACGACCGGATTTGGTCTGCGCCTGTTTATCGAGATGCTCTCCCATTGGAAGAAGCTCTGACCGGGCTGGTAGAGCGCGAATATACGGCAATCAAAAAGCCGCCTCGGATGAGGCGGCTTTTTCATGTCTTGTGGGGCGGCACTTACTTCGTCGGCTTGGACCAGGCCGGTGAACGGTCGAGGCCGGGCGGGGTCAGCCGCCGGGAACCGTTGCCGGTGATGTCACAGATCCACACCGAGCCGTCGGTGGTGCTGAAGGTCAGCCACTTCGAGTCGGGGGAGAAGGATGGCGCGATCGTATAGAGAAACGCTCCGGCGGGCGGCGAGTACACCAGGTACCGCTCTTTGAGATCGGGTGTCGCGATGAAGACGCCCGGATTGTTCATGTCGTTGAGGACATAGGCGATCCACTTGCCGTCGGGCGACCACGTCGGGGCGACCATCTTGAGCGCTTGCAGGGTGCGGGCACGAATCGAGTCGACCGGCAGCATGATGTTGGTGCGTTTAACCACCAGCATCCCCTGCTGTTGATTGTCGTAGAGGCTCACCGTGGCGATCTTCTGGCCGTCGGGGCTGAGTGACGGCGAGGTCAGGAAATCGTCGGCGAAATTCTGCCAGTCTTTGCGGAGGATCGTGAAGTCACTGCCGTCGGGGGCAATCGAACAGATCTGGTAGTTGGGCCCGTCCGAATTGGCGATATTGGCGTTCATATCCTTCCAGAAGACGATCTCCTTGCCGTCGACACTCCAGTCGGGGTCGCGGCTGCCAAGGTCGTTGGTTATCCGGGTCCACCAGAGGGTATTGTTGGCGTAGGCGGAATCGAGCCAGGCGATGAAAAGATCGTTGCACTTGTGAAAGCCGCCGATCATCGGGTCGGGGCCCTGAACGGTGATCTTGCCGGTGCGGGTGAAGGCGATCCGGCGGTTGTCGGGCGACCACGAGAGGCGGCCGTCGGCGTTGCCGGCTTCCATGACCACCTGCTGCCCTGAGCCGTCGGCGTTCATGACCCAGACGTTGCCGTTGCGGATGAAGGCGATCTGGCCGGTGGGGGCGCCGATGGTCCCGGCCTTGGCGGCGGGGAGTTTATCGGCTGCAAGAATAGCCGCCGGCATGAGCAGCGCGGCGGCTACCAGACAAATTACAATCGGTCGCAGAGTATTAGACGTTCTCGGCAAAACTGCTCTCCTGTTGAGGTTGGCATGTCCGGTAATTTCAGGTTTTCGGCCGGACTTGTCAACCTCAAGTAGCCTCCCGATTTAGAACGAAAAATACCGCTTCAATTCAACTTTGCCGCGGAAACCGGAGAGCTCCAGGTCGACCCGGCCGTCAGCTGTACCGTCGTAGGTAACTATAACTTCCTGGTCCTGAGAATTATACCACGCGACGTTGTTGAAGTTCAGGTACAGGTAGCTGAAATCGGCCGAAAACGCCAGCCCGAAGAAATTGAGCGGGTAATCCGCTCCGAGACCCAGCGACACGCCGGGGGCGTTCCCCTCGTAGGTCGCGTTGCTGGCTTCGGTCGTGCCGGTGCTCAGATTGAGGTTTTCATATTCCGGCCACAGGTCCCAGCCGGCATGATAGTACCCGACGACGCCGTTGACGCGGAGCGACGGTTTGGTGATCGCTTCGGTCGGCTGCGGGGCATTCAGCAGGTAGTACGACAGCCCGGTGGTGACGCCGTAGACCTTGATCTCGCTTTTGATGTCGTTCACCGCCACGGCTGTGCCGAGGGGCGGGTCGTAAGTGTAGGTACCGCTCTCGCTGGTTCCCAATTTCATCCAGTACTCGCCGCCGATCGTCCAGGCGAACTTGCGGTGGAAGGCCACGCCGAAGTCGACGCCGAACGTGTTGGCTTGAGAAAGCCACGGGATATCGGCATTGGTCTGGCTCGAAATGGAGCTGGAGAAGCTGTTGTAATCGTTGTTGCGGTTGATGCGGTTCATCTGGTAGTTCACCGCGAACCAGCTCAGCTTCTTCTGATGCTTGTTTTCGAGACGCTTCAGATAACGATTGACGATTTCCTGCTCGGTCTCGGCCGACGCCACGGAGAAGGCGGACAGCGCGAGGACCAGCACACCTGCCAGGCAGACAAAGCGACGCATATTACCTCCAATGAGAGTGCTCGTGATTTTCGCTTTTCTGACATTATCGGTCCGGGTGCGGTCCACCTTGACCTATTTTGATGCGGGGGAAAGAGTTTGAGGCAAAAGAAAGGGCGGGTCGTGTCGACCCGCCCTGATTGTTCAGATATTGCGCAAAGCGCCGCTGTCGCGTGCCGTTATTCGGCCGTCTCGGGGGCGTAGTTGAGCCCGGCCAGTTGCGCGTAGAGCCGCCAGCGACGGTCGCAGTCACGCTGACCCAGATCGAGCAGCATCTTCGCCCGTTCCGGATCCTGCGCCTTGAGGGAGCGGAACCGGATCTCGCGATAGGCGTAATCCTCGAACGAAATCGAGGGCGCCTTGCTGTCGAGCTGCAGCGGGTTCTTGCCTTCGTCGATGAGCGCCGGGTTGTAACGATATAGCAGCCAGTGGCCGGATTTGACGGCGCGGTCCTCTTGTTCGAGGCCGTGGGCCATATCGATACCGTGAGCGATACAGGTCGAATAGGCGATGACGATCGACGGGCCGTTGTAGCGTTCCGCCTCGGCCATTGCCTTGACCGTCTGGCTGTTGCTGGCGCCGATGGCGACCTGGGCGACGTACACCGAGCCGTACGACATCACCATGAGGCCGAGGTCCTTTTTGCAGATCGGCTTGCCGGCCGCCGCGAACTTGGCGATCGAGCCGCGCGGGGTCGACTTGGACATCTGCCCGCCGGTGTTCGAATACACCTCGGTGTCGAGCACGAGCAGGTTGACATTCTTGCCGGAGGCGAGCACGTGGTCGAGACCGCCGTAGCCGATGTCGTACGCCCAGCCGTCGCCGCCGATGATCCACACCGACTTGTTGACGAGGTAGTTGGCGATCGTCTTGAGCGTCGCCACCTTCTCGTCGCCGTTGAGCCCGTCGAGTTTCCGCATGAGAGCGTCGACGCGTTCCCGCTGCTTCTCGATCCCTTCCTGGGTGGTCTGATCGGCGTGCGCGATCTCGTCGAAATGATCGGGTGCGATCTCAAGGGTCAGCTGCATGGCGTAGTCCTTGAGCTTGTCGGCGGTGAGCCGCATGCCCAGGCCGAATTCGGCGTTGTCCTCGAACAGCGAGTTCGACCAGGCCGGTCCGCGACCGTCGGAACGCTTGCAGTACGGCGTGGTCGGGAGATTGCCGCCGTAAATCGAGGAGCAGCCGGTGGCGTTGGCGCAGAGGGCGCGGTCGCCGAAGAGCTGGCTCATCAATTTCACATACGGCGTCTCGCCGCAGCCGGAGCAGGCGCCGGAGAATTCGAAGAGCGGCTTGACGAACTGCGAGCCCTTGACCGTGTCGATTTTGTATTTGCTCGGATCGGTCTCGGGGAGGACGTTGATGAAGTAGTCCCAGTTCTTTGCCTCGCGCTCGCGGATCGGCGCCTGGAGGGTCATGTTGATCGCCTTGTGGTCGGTCTTGTTGCCCTCGGCGTCCTTGCCCACCACCGGGCAGGCGTTGACGCAGACCTCGCAACCGGTGCAGTCCTCGGGGGCGACCACGAGCGTGTAGTACATTCCGTCGAACTGCTTGGTGCGGGCTTCGGTGTACTGGAATTCCTCCGGAGCCTTGTCCAGGTACGATTTGTCGAATACTTTGGGGCGGATCGTGCCGTGCGGGCAAACGATCGAGCAGATATTGCACTGGATACAGATATCCTTGTCCCAGACCGGAATGTCGACGGCGATGTTGCGCTTCTCGTATTGGGTCGTGCCGGTCGGATAGGTGCCGTCATCGGGGAAGGCCGACACGGGGAGGTCGTCGCCGCGGCCGGCGATGATCTCGGCGGTCACGGTTTTGACGAAGGCCGGTGCGTAGTCGGGGACGATCGGCGGCATGACCTTGGTCGCGGTCACCTGTTTGGGGTAGTTGACTTCTTTCAATTCACCGATCGCGCCGTCGACGGCGGCGAAGTTCATGTTGACGATCTTCTCGCCCTTGGCGCCGTAGGTCTTGACGATCGCCTTTTTGATCGCTTCGATCGCCTGGTCTTTCGGCAGGATGTCGGAGATGTAGAAGAAGGCGGTCTGCATGATCATGTTGATGCGGGCGCCGAGACCGATGTCTTTGGCCAGCTTGATGGCGTCGATAACGTAGAACTTTGCCTTCTTGTCGATTATCTGCTGCTGCACCTCTTTGGGCATCTGTTCCCAGACCTCGTCGGCCGTGTACGGCGCGTTGAGGAGGAAGGTGCCGCCCTCGACGAGGCTGTCGAGCATGTTGTACTTCTCGAGGAAGGAGAAGTTGTGGCAGGCGACGAACTGGGCCGAGCGGATCAGGTACGGCTTCTGGATCTGCTTCTTGCCGAAGCGGACGTGGGACACCGTGATCGCACCGGACTTCTTCGAGTCGTAGACGAAGTAGCCCTGGGCGTAGTTGTCGGTGTTCTCGCCGATGATTTTGATCGAGTTCTTGTTCGCTCCGACCGTGCCGTCGGCGCCGAGGCCATAGAACAGGCCGCGGAAATTCTCGCCCTCGATATCGTAGGTGTAGTCAACATCGAGCGACAGGTTGGTAACGTCGTCCCTGATGCCGACCGAGAAATGATCTTTGGGGTTGTCGAGTTTCAGGTTCTCGAACACCGCCTTGGCCATCGGCGGGTTGAACTCCTTCGAGCCGAGGCCGTAGCGGCCGCCGACCACGCGCGGGTGCGTCTTGAACGGCGCGACGCCCTTGTCGAGGGCTTCGCGGATCGCGGCCTGAACGTCGGTGTACATCGGCTCGCCCACCGAACCCGGTTCTTTGGTGCGGTCGAGGACGGCGATTTTCTTGACGGTCGCGGGCAGCGCGTTTACGAACGCGTCAAATGCAAACGGACGGTACAGCCGGACCTTGATGACACCGACTTTTTCGCCCTTCTCGACGAGATCGTTCACCGTCTCGTGAACAACCTCGGCGCCGGTGCCCATGATGATCGCCACGCGCTCGGCTTCGCGATGACCGAAATAATCGTACAGCTTGTACTGGCGGCCGACGATCTTCGCGAACCTGTCCATCGTCTTCTGCACGATCGCGGGAGCGGCGGTGTAGTACTTGTTGACCGTCTCGCGGTGCTGGAAGAAGACGTCGGGGTTCTGCGACGTGCCCTTGATGGTTGGGTTGTCGGGGGAGAGGGCGCGCCGGCGATGGGCGGCGATCGGCTCGGAGGAGAGCATCTGCCGCATATCGTCGAACGAGATCTCCTCGACTTTCTGCACCTCGTGCGAGGTCCGGAAACCGTCGAAGAAGTGCACGAACGGCACCCGGCTTTCGAGGGCCGCGGCCTGAGCGATCAGGGCCATGTCCATGACTTCCTGCACCGAGCCGGAGGCCATCAGGCCGAAACCGGTCGAGCGGGTCGCCATGACGTCGGAGTGGTCGCCGAAAATCGACAGGGCGTGGCTGGCCACGGCGCGGGCGCTGACGTGGAAGACGGTCGGCGTCATTTCGCCGGCGATCTTGAACATGTTCGGGATCATCAGCAGGAGACCCTGGGAGGCGGTGAAGGTGGTCGTGAGAGCGCCGGTGGTGAGGGCGCCGTGCACGGCTCCCGAGGCGCCGCCCTCGGACTGCATTTCGGTCACTTCGGGGATGATTCCCCAGATGTTTTTCTGACCCCTGGCCGACTTCTCATCGGCGATTTCACCCATATTGGAAGAAGGCGTAATCGGGTAAATGGCGATCACTTCGTTGGTCGCATGCGCAACGTACGCAGCCGCCGTGTTGCCATCGATCGTGACCATGCGGCGACGACTCTGCTCGCCTTCGGGGACACGCTTTTCGTTCATCGATGTGACAGCTTCTTGAGGCATCATAAGACTCCTGTATGTGGTCACTTTCCGCCGCAGCTAATATCGGCGCTCAGTCGGACTTGGAAAGTGTAATCTCGTTCTGAGACTGGTATTTCCCTTTTTTGTCCTTATATGACAATTGGCACTCCTCCGTTGCCTCCAAAAAAAGCAGTTGGCCGATGCCTTCGTGCGCGTAAACGCGGGTCGGCACCGGGGCGGTGTTGGCGAGCGAAAGAGTGGCAAAACCTTCCCATTCCGGTTCAAACGGGGTGACGTTGACCACGATCCCGCTGCGGGCATAGGTCGACTTGCCCGTACAGATCGTGATGATGTTACGGGGGATGCGGAAGTACTCGAGGGACCGGGCCAGGATGAACGAGTTGGCCGGGATCAGAATAGAATCGGCCGTGACGTCCTCCCACGGGACCGCCTCGGCCGATTTGGGATCTATTTCGGTCAACCGGGCCGGATCGAGCCGTTTGAACTCGTTGGCGAGGCGGAAGTCGTACCCGTAGCAGGAGACGCCGTAGCTGATTCCGGCGCGCACCTGAGCCTCGGCAAACGGCTCAATCATCCGGTGCTTTTGAGCCATTTCTACTATCCAGCGGTCGGGTTTTACGGCCACAGTCGCATTATCTCCTTGTACTTCCTTTCACAAGCGGGAAGATAATGTCTTGACCGCTGGATGTAAACCAGAATCTGGACCGGCTTTGTTTTTGTCAGTTACCCGACGGGTGCTTGGTTCCGCTCCCAGGTCTGGAGATCGGACAGTGAATGCTGTTCGAAGACGGAGACCAGCCGGTCCT
>CAYPYM010000134.1:0-7463 GCA_964414435.1 uncultured Ignavibacteriales bacterium
CAAACGACCATTCTCAAGTCGGTGAAGAACGTATTCGAGGAACTCAAGGCCGAGGGCAAGGACTTCGCTTTCACCCCCGATGTCGAGAAGGCGTGGGCCGAGGCCCGTGAGGTCGAGAAGAAATCCGAGGATTTCTACCGGGAGAAGGCCAACGAGGTCGACTCAGCGCAGAAAAGGAACGCCTTGATTCGTATCGCCGATGAAGAGCGGCGGCACTATGTCACGCTCGACAACGTCATCCAGTTCCTCCAGCGTCCGCAGACCTGGCTGGAAGACGCCGAGTGGAATCATCTCGAGGATTACTGATCGCGGGATTGATCCGAATTCGATCGCGACAATCTGAGAAAGAGGGCCGACGGCCCTCTTTTTTTTGTGCTCATATATGACCGGCGGCTAGGCCAGGTTCACCATCGCCATCAAACGGCCGACCTCATCCTCATCTAAATACCGCCACTTCCCCGGCTTGAGATCGTGCACGGTCAGCCCGGCGAATTCGATCCGGGACAGTTCCTTCACCGGATGGCCGACCGCCTTGCAGAGCTGCTTCACCTCCCGCTTGCGGCCCTCGGTAAGGGTCAGCCGGATCTTGGTCGTCTTCTTGGCGTACTCGACTACGTTGACCACGGCGCGGCCGGTCGCGCCGTCCTCCAGCTTCACGCCGCGCGCGATCGTCTCGCTATCGACCCTGTGGAAGCGCCCCATGACGCGGGCTTCATACACTTTCGGCGTCTGGAATCTGGGGTGGGCCAGCCGGTAGGCGAGGTCGCCGTCGTTGGTGAGCAGCAGCACGCCGGTGGTGTCGTAATCGAGCCGGCCGACCGGGTAGACGCGATGACGCGCCTTCTTCACATACTGTGCGACCGTCCTGCGGCCGAACGGATCGTGCAGGGTGGTCATCACGGCAGTCGGTTTGTTCAGGAGGACGTAGATTTTTTCCTCGGCGGGACTGACCAGGGCGCCGTCGACCTTGACCTTGTCCCTGGTCTCGTCGATAACGGTGCCGACTTCGGTGAGTTTCTTGTTGTTGAGGCGGACCCGCCCCTCTTTGATGAGCGCTTCCGCGCCCCGTCGGGAGGTAACCCCGCACAGCGAGAGATACTTGTTGATTCGAATCAATGAATCGGCCCCTGCATCCGGTCGGCCCGGCGCATCGCTCGTCGTTGTGCCGCGACGGCTCCCCGGATGCCCGGCCGCCGCTGGCCGTATCTATTCAGTTCGATCCGGGTCGGCCGGCACCGTTTCGTGGGCGCGTTCGTCTTCAGTCAACTGCCCGGAATCGATCACACCCTCTTCCATTTCGGGAACGTCGTCGGTGTCGGCATCTTCCGTATCGAAATCATCGTCGTCGTCGAATTCCTCGCCGACATCGCTGACCGGCATCCGTTCGGGACCGGCGGCGGTTTTCGATTCTTCGAACTCGGCGTCGTCGCCGTCACGTTCGTGCGACTTCGGATCATAGGTACCGTCGGCGACATTGAGCTTCTGCGAGGTCGGATCGTCGAAGACGTTCGCCTCGAAACTGAGCTGACCATCGTCGTCGGGTTCCTCGGTGCGCAGCAGTTCTTCGATCTCGGACATCTTGGGCATGTCGTTCAGCGAGTTCAGGCCGAAAAACTTGAGAAACTCGTCGGTCGTGCCATACTGGAGCGGCTTGCCGACCGTCTCGGCCCGGCCCTTGATCGTGACCATTTCCTTTTCGAGCAGGTTATGCAGGACGCCGTCGGAAGCCACGCCGCGGACATGCTCGATCTCGCTCTTGGTGACCGGCTGACGATAGGCGACAATGGCGAGCGTTTCGAGCGCGGCGCGGGTGAGGCGCATCTTGCGGCGGCGGGTGAACATCTCGTCGACATACCCGGCCACTTCCGGCAGGATATAGTACTGGAAGCCGCCGGCGATCTCACGGATGCGCATGGCGGCGCCGGTGTCGTGATACTTGTTGTTCAGCTCGGCGACCGCCTTCCCCACCTGGCCGGGGGTCATGTCATCGAGCAGGTCGGCGATCTTTTTGGCGGGGAGCGGTTCCGGCGACGCCAGGATCAGTCCTTCCACGACCGCTATATTGTATCCGTTATCCATTTCTTATCCTACCGTCTGAATGTCTAGCTGGGGGATGTCGACAATGTCGACCGCCTGACGCGGGGCGCCGAACTGCTCGCCGCGATAGATCCGCACCTCGCTGAACGGGATCGCCTGGTGAATCGCCACCCGGCGGGTCCGGCTCAGTTCGAGCAGGGCGATGAAGGTCACAATCGCGATCATGCGGCGCGGGATATCGGCGAAGAGCTCGGGGAAGGTGGCGTACTCGCGCTGCCGCAGGAACGCCATGACATAGCTGATGCGATCCTCGATCGAGACCTCCTCGGAGTCGACCTGGTGCACCGTCTCGTCGCGGCGCGATTCGAGCACGTCTTTGAATGCCCGGATCAAATCGAAAAGCGAGGTGCCGGGCGAGAGATCGACTTTCGACTCGATCTTGCCGACCGGGAGTTCGGGGACATAGTTCCGCTCTTCGAGCAGCGCCTTCTCGCGAAGGATCTCGCTCGCCTCGCGGTATTTCTTGTACTCGATCAGCGCCATGATCAGCTCTTCGCGCGGATCGGCTTCATCGGGATCGGACTCGTCGCGCGGCAGGAGCAGGCGGGCCTTGATATGAATGAGGGTCGCGGCCATGAGCACGAACTCGCCCGCGATCTCCAGATTCAGTTCCTGCATCAACTCGATATACTTCAGGTACTGCCGCGTGATCCGGGCGATCGGGACATCCCAGATATCGACCTCTTCCTTCCTGATCAGGTAGAGCAGCAGATCGAGCGGGCCGGAGAAGGCCGGCAGGTCAACCCGGTAGTCGTGGCTCTGGTTTGTGGTCCAGTGCATGATTTATCCTATCACCGGTATTTCATTTTCATGGCGGCGCGGACTTTGTCCATCACCGTCGCCGCCCGCTTGCGGGCCCGCGACGCGCCGTCGGTGAGCACATCCCAGACATCGTCGGGGTGCTTGAGCAGCTTAGCCCGCTTTTCCCGGATCGGGCGCAGGGCCGCGTTGAGGTTTTCGGTCAGGCGCTTCTTGCAATCGACACAGCCCAACTCGCCGGTTTTGCACGGCGGCGCGATTTCCGTCTTCGCGTTCGGCGTGTAGATACGATGGAGCAAATATATCGGGCACTGCTCCGGGCGGCCGGGATCGCCGCGGCGGAGCTTCTGCGAATCGGTGTAGAACGTCTTCAGCCGCTTGGCCGTCTCTTCCTCGGTGAAATCGAGCGGAATATGATTGTCGTACGATTTCGACATCTTCCGGTTGTCGGAACCGAGGATCATCGGGATCTCGCGGAAGAGCCCCTCCGGCTCGTTCAGCGTCTGGCCGTAGTAGTGGTTGAAGCGCTTGGCCAGATCGTTGGCCAGCCAGATATGTTTCGCCTGGTCTTTCCCCACCGGCACCTTGTTCGCGTTGTACACGCAGATGTCGGCCGCCTGGAGGACCGGGTAGCCGAGGAAACCGTACGAATCGAGGTTGTCCTTCTTCTCCTGATAGGTGGGCAGCCGGAGCAGGGTCGGCACCGATATCAGCATCGAGAACAGCAGGTGCAGTTCGGCGTGCTCCTTGACCTCGGACTGGATGAAGATGGCACACTTTTTCGGATCGAGTCCGGCCGACAAAAAGTCAACCGCCATCATGAAGATGCGATCGCGGAGGGTCTCGGTGTGTTCCCATTCGCCGGTGAGGGCGTGCCAGTCGACGACGCAGCAGTACATCTCGTACTGGTCCTGCAGTTCGACCCAGTTGCGGAGGGCGCCTTCGAGATTACCGACATGGAGGGAGCCGGTCGGCTGCATGCCGGAGAGGATGACTTCGCGGGCGGATGTCTTAGTCGTTGTCTTCTTTGGTTTTGTCTTGGTCTCAGTCATAGTTGCTTCTGTTTCGTTATACGCCAAGAGATGAGGTTAGGCACGATGTAATACGAAATCAAATAAAACTTTTTGATAATTTTGCGGATTATTCAAGAGATTTGATCTCAGCAGGTTAGGAAATGGAGACCGGCCGGATCCGGGCACTCGCCGCCCTGACAGCATCGGACAAAAAACAGCCGGCCGCCCCCTCTTGCGGAGCGGCCGGATAAGCTGTGGTGCCGGGAGCGCTGCCGCGGCCCGCCCCCGTCGGCCGATTGTCGGTAGCCGTCCCGATTATAGTAAAGCAGGCTATGCCTGTCAGGCCTCCTTGACAACCGGCGAGCCGGTGCCGGCCGCGTGCGCTTCGGCGTGCGCCCGAATTACGCCGGCGAGCCGCTCGATCCCCTTCCGGATCTGGATCTCGGTCGGGTACGAGTAGTTGAGCCGCATCGTGTTCTTGCCCGAGCCGTCGTAGAAGAAGCTGCTGCCAATCACGAAAGCGACCTTGCGTCCGACTGCCTGCTTGAGGATTTCGAGCGAGTCCATGTACTCCGGCAGCGTCACCCAGAGGAACATGCCGCCCTCGGGTCGGGTCCACGAGAGACCATCGACTTTGGGCATGTGTTCGTCGAGCGCCGCGAGCATCGTATTGACCTTGCGGGCGTACAGGTCGCGGCAGACCGCCGCCTGCCGCTCGACCGCGCCGTCCTGGAGGAGATAGGCGGCGATCATTGAGACAAAGGCCGAGGTACACAGGTCGGTCCCCTGCTTGGTCATGACCAGCTTGTCGAGGATTTCCGGCGGGGCGACCACCCAGCCGATCCGGAATCCGGGGACGAAGACTTTCGAGAAGGTTTTCATCAGGACCACCCGACCGTCGTTGTCGAGCGAATAGAGCGACGGAATCATTTTGCCGGTGTACCGCAGCTCGCGGTACGGTGAGTCTTCGAGAATGACAAGGTCCAGCCGTGAGGCGATGTCCAGGATCTGGTGGCGACGCTCGAGGGTGAGGTTAATCCCCGACGGATTCTGGAAATCGGGGATCAGGTAGACGAATTTCGGCTTCCGGCCCTCGGCCGTGAGCTTCATCACCTTCTCTTCGAGCAGCTCCGGAATGGCCCCCTCGTTGTCCATCTGCAGCCCCTGAAAATCGGCGCTGAGCGCGCGCCAGGCCTGAATGGCGCCGACATAGGTCGGCCGCTCGACCATGACCGGATCCCCCGGGTCGATAAAGACCCGTCCGAGCAGATCGAGCGCCTGCTGTGAAGAAGCCATGATAAGAATGTTGGCGGGGTCGGCTTTTTCACCCTGACGCTCCATGTAGGCGGCGGCCTGTTCGCGCAGGAACGGCTCACCCTCGGTGGGGCTGTACTGAAGCGCCAGACGCCCCTGCTCGCGAATCGCCTTAATTGTGGCGGCCTCGACCGCCTCATTCGGGAAAATCTCGGGATCGGGCAACCCGCCGCCGAACGAGATCGTGCCGGGCGTGCGGGTCAGCTTGAGGAGCTCGCGGATTTCGCTGCGGCGAAGTCGCGCTGCCATCGAGGAAAATCGTATATCGATCATGGGCTACCTCCCACGGAACCAAGCGTATTGAACTGATTTTTTGCCTTGACTTCCACCTTTATGATACAATAATTGGTACAATAGTGTTACAATTTTGTTGTCACTATGACAATAAACCCGGCCGACCCGAAAACACAATACTAAGTTGCTATATGCTTGTGAGTTACGAAGCCACTGAAAATCCCTGGACACCGGCCATCACCCGCACCGGCGCACCATTGTATCTATCTATTATTGAGGCATTATCGAATGATATAGCCTCGGGACTGCTGCCATCGGACACCCGGCTCCCTACCCAGCGTGAACTGGCCGACCGGCTCGGAGTAGCGATTGGGACCGTTAGCCGGGCGTATGCCGAGGCCGAGCGGCGCGGGTTGATCCGCAGCGAGGGGCGACGCGGGACTTTTGTCGGCGAGCTGCGCACGGGCAAGTCAATCCTCGCTACGATGGCACGGCTGGTATCGCAGGGTATCGACCTGAGCAAAAATCACCCGGTGCCGGCGCTCGATCCGCCGCTGGCCGAGGCCCTGCGAAAACTGACCCGCTCGCGCGACGCCCAGCGGTTGCTCGAGTATCCTCCGCCGGCCGGCCTGACCGCCCATCGTGAGGCGGGCGCCAGGTGGTTTGCGCGTATGGGCGCGCCGGTCGACCCTGAAGGCGTCTTTGTCACCGCGGGGGCGCAGCACGCCCTGTCGACCGTTATCGGATCCGAGACCCATCCGGGCGATCTGATAGCTTCGGAAGACTACACTTATCCGGGGGTCAAGGCGGCGGCGGAATTTCTCGGCCTGTCGTTGACCGGGATCGCCACCGACCACGAGGGGATTCGCCCCGATGCGTTCGACGCCGCCTGTCGCAAGCGCACGATCCGCCTGCTCTATTGCAATCCGTCGCTGCAGAATCCGACCAACACGATCAGCCCGAGATCGCGCCGCGAGGCGATCGCCGAAGTGGCGGCGAAACACGGGGTGATCGTGGTCGAGGACGAGATCATGCGTCCGTTTCTCACCGACGATCCCGGCTACATCTCAACCATGATTCCCGACCAGAGCTTTCTGATCGTCTCGGCAAGCAAGACGGTAGCGGCGGGTATCCGGGTCGGTTTTGTGGCGGCCCCGCCGCGGTCGCGGCAGCGGCTGGTCGAAAGCCTGAACGCATCGTGCCTGGGGGCGCCGCCGCTCATGGTCGAACTGCTGGTCGACTGGTTGTCCGACGGTACGGTCGACCGGATTGTCACCCGCCGTCGCGAGGAGTTACAGGCGCGCCAGGCGCTGGGGGTCGAACTGCTCGACGGGTTCCAGTTGCGATCGGACCCCGGCAGCTATCACGTCTGGCTCGACCTGCCTGAAGGCTGGGACGGCATGAAGCTGGCGATGGCGGCTCAGATGGAGGGCGTTGTCGTATCGCCGGCGGAGGCGTTTGCGGTTGATCACAAGGCGGCGACGGCGGCGGTGCGGCTGTCGATCGGATCGGTTCCCACGCGCGAGATGCTCACGGCCGGGCTGACGATTCTGGCTGATATTCTTCGCGGGACGCCGGGGCGGTCTCACACCACGGTGTGATCGGAACGACGGGGGCGATCCCACCGATTGGTGCGGATCGATCGGGCGAACGTATCCACTCTCTGGACAAATGACGCGAACGGATCGTCGTAGGCCGGCGCCGGACTCTTACGCCGTGCCTGCTGAGCGGTGACGCTCCGGCTGAACGCCAGCAGGTCGCCCCGGCCCGCGATCGACACGCGGTCTTTCGGATCCCGAAGCAGGCTGCCCCAGTTCTCGACGATGAACTTCTCGGCTGTCGCCGGATCCTCGGAGAAGAGGAAGTAGTGCTCCTTGAGCGTCGGATCAAGAGTCCACTCCGACGCGCTCAGCTTGGCCCCCAGCGTACGGGTCACCAGATCGTTGATCAATCCGCCCAGCATACCGCCGACTTCCACCTTAGCGAACAGACGAAACAGCGGCAGATTCAGGTCGGGCACGCGGACGGCGATGGTGCTCGAGGAAT
>CAYPYM010000135.1:0-7425 GCA_964414435.1 uncultured Ignavibacteriales bacterium
CCCGCCCGGAAATCGTGGTTCGCGAGGGGCTGCGACGCGCTGCCGCTGTCGACCCGGTTCGACAAGTCGGGCATCTCGATGTCGATTTTCGTGCCGATCATTCTCGGTATCCTCGTGGGCATCCTGTCGGCCCTGATGGGCGTCGGCGGCGGGTTTATCATGGTCCCGGTCATGGTGTACATGCTTCGCATGCCGATGCACGTGGTGGTCGGGACGAGCCTCTTCCAGGTCCTGTTCACCTGTATCGCCGTGACGTTCATGCAGGCGTATTCCAACTATACGGTCGATCTGATGCTGGCCATTTTCCTGCTGGTCGGTTCGACCGTGGGGGCGCAGATCGGGGCCCGGATCGGCAATCGCCTCAAGGCCGATCAACTGAAGATCATCCTCGCCTCGATCGTGCTGCTGGTGATGGTGAAAATGGCAATCGGGCTGTTGCTGAGCCCCGATACGATTCTGTCATTCCATGAGGGACATTAGAGACAGCGCACTGTCTCGTACTTGAGTTAGGATCTTATGCTACACGCAAATCTGAATGTCTATCTCCCCATCGCCAACGCAAGCGTGCCGATGCTGCTGCTTCTCGGGCTGGGGGTGGCGGTGGGATTTCTGTCAGGGCTGTTCGGCGTGGGCGGGGGGTTCCTGCTGACGCCGCTGCTGATGATGATCGGGATCACGCCGACGGTTGCCGCGGCTTCCGACGCCAACCAGATTGTCGCCGCGACGACATCGGGAACCTTTGCTCACTGGCGGCTCGGGAATGTCGACTTCAAGATGGGTCTGCTGCTGGTCGTGGGCGGCATCGTCGGCGGCACCCTCGGGGTGCAGTTGGTCAAAAGCCTGCGCGCGGCCGGTGAGGCTGACTTCGTTATCAAGATCACCTATGTCGTGCTGCTTGGCACGATTGGAGCGTACATGTTCCAGGACAGTCTGAGGAATCTGCGCCACCGGCCGCTTGCATCAACGGGAACCAGGGCCGAGAAGCAGTCGTGGTTCGGACGGATGTGCAACCGCTTGCCGTGGCCGACGACATTCGAAAAGTCAGGCATCAGTATTTCGGCGACCGTCCCGGTGATCCTGGGGACCGGAGTCGGCATGCTGGCGGCGCTGCTGGGGATCGGCGGCGGGTTCATCATGGTTCCCGTCATGATCTACCTGCTGCGGATGCCGATGCACACGGTGGTCGGGACCAACCTGTTCCAGGAGGTCTTCACGTGCATCAACGTGACCCTGATGCAGTCGTATTACAATCACACGGTGGATCTGATCCTGGCGATTTTTCTGCTGGTCGGATCCACGATCGGCGCTCAGCTCGGGGCCCGGGTCGGCAGTCGCCTCAAGGCCGACCAGCTGAAGATCATTCTGGCGTCATTTGTTCTGTTGGTGATGCTGAGAATGGCCTTCGGACTGGTCCTGCACCCGAGCTTAATGATGTCGTACCCGGGAGGAGGACACTGATGCGTACACTGACTGTCTGGCTGAGCTGCCTGATTTGTTTGTGCCTGATGCCGCTGACGACCGATTCGCAGACGCCGATCGACGAACATCCGGCCACCCTGTCGTTGACCCCGAGTGAGATCCATGTCGGGACGTTCTATCGCGGGGCGACGGTCGAGGTTGACGCCGACATCGACTCCTGCGATGGCGCGGCGATCATATTCGAGGCCGGCAATCAGGAGGTCGAGCTCAATCGCAAGGGCCAGGTTGCGGGTATCTGGCTGAATGTCGCCCAGGTCATGGTGAGTAACGTGCCGCAGGTGTATATCCTGGCGACGTCCGCGCCGCTTGACTCGCTCTGCTCGCATGACACACAGATGGAGCTGCACCTCGGCACAAAGTTCCTGCGTCAGCAGATGCATTTCGCGAGTGAGAAGCCGTTGACGGGCGACGAATTCGACGAATTCATGAAGCTGAAGACCCAACGGGGGGGCTACGAACTGGGAGTGCCGCTGGAATTGAGCCCGGCCGGTAATGGCCGCACGCATCTGACCTCGACCCTTCCCATTTCGCCCGCCATACCGCCCGGGACTTACGACATTCTGCTGACCAGCTTTCGCTCGGGGGAATTGCTCCAGACCGCCCACGCTACCCTGACCATCAAAGGGGTAGGGTTGGCGAATTTCATGTCTGATCTGGCCAGTCAACACGCCGCCGTCTATGGCGGCCTGGCGGTAATCGTCGCCATGCTGGTTGGTATCGGCATGGGCCTGCTGTTCTCCTCGCGCGGCGGGCACTGAGTATCGAAGAAACGGTTGTAGAGGGTGACATGACCAAACAAGTGAAAATACTCGTTCTCGATGATGAAGAGGTCGTCTGCACGCGGCTCAAGCCGGCGCTCGAAAAAGACGGTTACTATGTCGAGACGTTTACATCCAGCACGGCGGCCCGAGAGCGCCTCGGGGAGCAACGATTCGACATTGTCGTGACCGATCTCAAAATGCCCGAGGTCGGCGGCATGGAGCTGCTCCAGTTCGTCGGTGAGCGCTGGCCCGACACCCGGGTGATAATCATATCCGGGTTCGCGACGGTCGAGGTTACCCGGTCGGCTTTCCAGTCCGGGGTCCACGACGTGATCGCCAAGCCGTTCAAGATAGGTCAACTCAAAGAGCTGATTCGAAGGATCGCGTCGCAGGCGGGCTCTGCTGAATAGTGAACGGTTGACCGACTAGAGAGATGAGGTAGATACATGGCCATCATTACCATATCGCGCGGAACGTTGAGCGGCGGCACCCAACTGGCGGAGATGCTCGCGGAAAAACTCGGCTATCGGTGTGTCAGCCGCGAGATCATCGTGAAAGCGGCGGCCGATTACGGCGTCGCCGAATCCAAGCTTTTCGACGCTATCGGGCACGCGCCGACGCTGCTGCAGAAACTCACCTTCGAACGCGAGCGTTACCTCGCCTATATTCAGGCGAGTCTCTGCGAGTACGCCAAAGACGATAACCTCGTCTACCACGGCCACGCCGGCCACTTTCTGCTGGACGGCATCGCTCATGTGCTGCGGCTGCGGCTGGTGGCCGATATGCCCTACCGTGTCCGGGCCGCAATGAAGGAACGCGATCTGACCGAAAAGGAAGCGGCGAAGTACATTGCCAAGGTCGACAAAGACCGCTACAACTGGACGCAGTTTCTCTACGGGAAAGACTGGAGTTCGCCGGAGCTGTACGATATCGTCTTCAACCTTGAACGGGTGGACCTGAATTTCGTATATCAAGTCGTGCACTGCGCCATCCAGCAGGCGCAATTCCGGACGACGCCCGAATCGGCCAAAGCGATGCAGGATCTGCTCATCGCCAGCCGAACGCGGGCGGCACTCGCCGGGCTGCCCAATATTCGCCTCGACAAGCTGCTCGTGGAGGCCCACGACGGCGCCGTCACCGTTCAGGGGATCGTGAAGTCCCGCGATCTGTCGGATGCTGTCACCGAAGCGGCGGCGAGGGTGGACGGTGTCACCTCGGTCGACAACCAGGTGCAGATCGACTATCGCAGCATCGGCGTTAACTGAACCTTTCAGGAGGGTCCAGAGGGCGTGACGAATTTCTTGGCCAGACTTTTCGGTCGTTCCAAATCGGCTGATCTCGCACAATTCCGCGAATTGTTCGAGCGCTTCCAGCAGATTCTCAAGGGGAACACCGAGGTCCTCGAGGTGATCTCGGAACTCGAGGACAAACTCGGCGGCGAATATATCTTCGATATCAACTACCTGAAGGACGCGGTCGACCGGCTGTCGGAGGCCTCGTACCTCGTCGTATCCAATCTCAACGTAATCGCGAACAACCGCTATAACGAGCTGTTTTCCCGCCAGTCGAGTATCCGCGAGGAGCTGGATACGATAGTCAGCGGGGGCGCCGTTCAGAAGGGCGCGCGCTATGTACTTGCCTACGATGGAATCTATTCCGACATGAGTGAACTGGTCGGCGGCAAGAATGCCAATCTCGGCGAGATCAGGAACAATCTGAAATTGGCCGTGCCCGACGGATTCGTGATTACCACCGACGCTTACCGCCGTTTCATGTCGTACGGAAATCTCTGGCCGCAGCTTCGAGCCCTGTTGGAGGACGACGAGAAGAAGCTGGCGACGGAACGATACGATGCCGAGGTTGATCGGCTGTTTGCCGAGGCCGAGATGCCTTCCGACCTCGCGCGCGATATTGCACATCACCTTTCGGCATTGCGCAAGCGGCTGAGCCCGACGGCGCGATTGGCGGTCCGGTCGAGCGCTTTCGGTGAGGATTCGCCGACCCGGAGTTTCGCGGGACAGTTCGAGTCGATTCTCAGTTGCAGCGATGATGAAGTGACGGCGGCCTATGTTCGGGTACTGGCGAGTCGATACAAACGGCGCGTCATCGATTATCTCGGCGATGAACTGCCGGGGGACGACGAGATCCCCATGGCGGTCGGCGTGCAGGAAATGGTAGCGGCGCGGACCGCGGGGGTCGTCTACTCGGTGGAGCCGTCGGGGCGGTATCCCGGCACCCTGGCGCTCGCCGCCGGCCTTGGTTTAGGCACGGGGATTGTCGGCGGCACGGCGCCGGCGGATTTCTACAAGGTCTCGCGGCTGGATCCCTCGCGAATCGTCTCGCGGCGGGTGGCCAAAAAGGACACGCGGATCGAGGTCGGACCGGATGGTTCAATCGTGGCACAACCGGTCGCCGAGGAGCTGCAGACTGCTCCCTGCCTCTCGGACGAGGCGATCGTTCAGCTGGCCGCCAGGACGCTGATGTTGGACCGGCATTTCAAGCGGCCGGTTGACGCCGAGTGGTGTATCGACGAATCGGGTAAACTGTACATCCTCCAGTGCCGCCCGCTCAATATTGCGTCGAAGCGAAAATGGCCGCGCCGTCAGATCAAAGAGACGGTCGACATGCCGGTGTTGATGAGAAAGCAGGGGCAGGTCGCGCAGCGCGGTATCGCAGCCGGCCGGGTGCACGTGGTTTCCGAAGATGAGAGTATCGACAATTTCCCGATCGGCGGAATCGCCGTCACCCGGTATACGACGCCGCGCCTCTCGGCGATCATTCGTCGCGCGGCCGCGATCCTCACCGATATCGGCAGTCCGACCGGACACATGGCCACGGTCGCGCGGGAATTCGGCGTCCCGATGATCGTCAGTACCGGCGATGCCACCCGGCTGCTGACCGAAGGGTCGCAGGTGACGGTCGACGCCGAGGAGAACATCGTCTACGAGGGGATCGTGCGCGAGCTCGTGGAATACGAGGTGGAGGCCGAGGATGTATATACCGACCTGCGCGAGTACCGTGTGCTCAAGCAGATTTTGCGGAAGATATCGCCGCTGCATTTGATCGATCCCGGCAGTTCCGAGTTCGTCCCGCGCAACTGCCGCACCTACCATGATATCGTGCGGTTCTGTCACGAAAAGGCGGTGCAGTATCTGATCGATCTGAACGTGTCGTCGCGCAAGTTTCGCGGGATCGAGAGCCGGAAGCTGGCACTTCCCATACCGCTCGGCCTCCACGTGATCGATCTCGGCGGCGGGGTGGACCGTGAGGCCTACGGCCGGGAGATCGACTCGGTCGAGCGGCTGTTGTCGATTCCGATGCGGGCCGTGCTCTCGGGACTTATCGCCCCGGGCGCCTGGAATACGCAGCCGGTGCAGCTCGATTTCGGCGATCTGGTCAGCAGCCTCACCCGCTTTTCGATGACCGATCGGGTCGGATCGTATCAGGGCCAGAACCTCGCGGTCATTTCGGATCACTACGCCAATATCAGCCTTCGTCTGGGCTATCACTTCAACGTCATCGATGCGTACGTATCGGAGACGGTCGATGACAACTACATCTACTTCCGGTTTGTCGGCGGCGTCACGGGAACCGAGCGGAGGCATCTCCGTGCCCGCCTGATCCAGGAGATTCTCGAGAAGCTGCATTTCCGTGTGACTTTGAGCGGTGACCTCGTCGTCGCCCGGATCAAAAAACTCGGACAGGACGAGATCGTCGGCGTGCTCTATGAGGTCGGCAAACTGATCGGCTTCACGCGTCAGCTCGATACGCAGATGCAGAGTGAGGAATCGATCGCGGCCGGCCTGAAACAGTTCTTCACGCAGACCGAAAGCGCCGACTAATACTCCCGACCACTTTGAATCGCTGGTTTGCAGGGATAGTATTGCAGGGCCGGGCGCGAGACTCGGGTCAGGCGCCCCGTCGAGTATGCCCGCCGCGTCCGAGGGCGAGGTGAGCCGAGACATTTATCGCGAGCACGAGAACCACCAGAACCAATCCCCCGGCCCAGGCCTGCCGGTGCCAGTCCTCATAGGGTGAGATCGCATAGGTGAAGATGACGACCGGGAGAGTCGCAGTCGGATGGAGCCAGCCGGGACTCCAGAACTGATTGCTCAGCGCCGTAAACAGCAGCGGTGCCGTCTCGCCGGCCACTCGCGCCAGATTGAGCATGGTGCCGCTCACAATGCCGCGCATGGCACAGGGGATCACCACCGAGGTGGTCGCCTGCCACTTGGTCGCACCGAGCGCGATCGCCGCATCCCGCAACGACTGCGGAACGGCGCGCAGGAACTCCTCCGTACTTCGAACAGCGATCGGAATCATCATGATGCCGAGGGCGGCGCTTCCGGCCAGTGCCGAGAAGTGCTTCATCGGATGAACGATCAGGGTGTAGACGACGAGTCCCACGATAATGGAGGGCACGCCGTTGAGAAGATCGGTCATATACCGCAGCACCGATGCTGCGGCGGGGCTGGCGTGTTCGCTGAGGTAGACGCCGCCCAGGAAACCAATCGGCACTCCGGTCAGGGTGGCCAGCAAGAGAATCTTGGCGCTGCCGACAATGGCGTTGGCCATGCCGCCCCCGGTTTCGCCGACCGGCGCGGGAAGGTGCGTGAAGAAGGCCCAGTTGATCGAGCTGGCGCCGTTCCACAGCAGATATCCAAGGATGAACAGAAGCACGCCGACCGTGGTCACGGTACAGAGACCGGTCAGGCCGAACATGAGCACGTTGGTGACCCGCTTGGGAATCCTGATCGCGGTCATCTCGCCGCCCCCTTCCGGGTGGTAGCGGTGATCAGCAGCCGGGCGAGACCGTTGATGACGAAGGTCACGGCGAACAGCACCAGGCCGAGCTCGATGAGCGAGCTGATGTACAGGTCACCGGTCGCCTCGGTGAACTCGTTGGCGATCACGGCGGGAATCGTATAGCCGGGGGAGAGCAGCGAAAAGTTGATGTGGGGTGAGTTGCCGATCACCATCGTGACCGCCATGGTTTCGCCCAGCGCGCGGGCCAGGGCGAGGAAGATCGAGCCAACGATGCCCTTGGTGGCATACGGCACCACCACGCCCCAGGTCATTTGCCAGCGGGTGGCCCCCAGGGCGAGGGCGGCATCGCGCTGTTCCCGCGGTACCGCCAGCAATACCTCGCGTGAGACCGAGACGATCAACGGGACAATCATGATAG
>CAYPYM010000136.1:0-7408 GCA_964414435.1 uncultured Ignavibacteriales bacterium
GTTCGCTACGAGCTGTTCGGCGCCGATTCGTCGCAGGTCTACGTGCCCGACAACCAGAAGGAAATCGCCCAGTTGCTCTTCCTGTTCGAGATGTCGGGCGGCGATCCCGACGACCTGTTTAAGTTCGTCACCCCCGACTACGACAAGGCCAATGTCTGGGTGCAGCTCACCACCGGCGACAACCAGGAGGTGCAGCAGGTGGTCGACCGCGCCGCCGACTATATCGCCGAGAATCCGCTTCCGGCCGGCCTGACCGCCGAATGGGCGGGCATGCCGTTCATCAACATCGTCTGGCAGAAGAAGATGGTCTCCGGCATGCGGTCGTCGCTGATGAGTTCCTACATCGTGGTGCTCCTCATGATGATCTTCCTCTTCCGCTCGTGGCGCTGGGGGATCATCTCGATGCTGCCGCTGTCGATCACGATCATGGCCATTTACGGCTTCATGGGCTTCATCGGCAAGCCGTACGACATGCCGGTGGCGGTGCTGTCGTCGCTGACACTGGGGCTATCAGTAGACTTCGCCATTCACTTTATCCAGCGTCTCCGCGATATCCAGAAGGAGACGGGGGATTTCAAAGAATCGTTCCACGAGATCTTCGAGGGTGCCGGCCGCGCGATTTCGCGCAACGTGCTGGTGATCGCGATCGGCTTCATCCCGATGATGTTCTCGACCCTCGTACCGTACATCACGGTCGGCTCGTTCTTCCTGGCGATCATGGTCGTCTCCGGCCTGGTCACCATGCTCCTGCTGCCGTCGATCGCGCGGACGTTCCACAACAGCCTGCTGCCGGACTCGCCCCATAAGAAGGATCACCATGAGGCGGCGGCGGCGGCCAAGTGAGCTTTGACCCGTTACGACAAGAAGAAAAAAAGAATAGAGGAGACTCTGAAGATGAAGAAACTCACCTACACCCTGATCGCGGCCCTGTTCGGCCTGACGCTGGCGGCGTCGGCCGCGAAAGCCCAGACCGCCGACGAAATCATGAAAAAGTCGCACCTGGCCTACTACTACGCCGGCAACGACGGCATCGCTCAGGTCAACATGAAGATAGTCGACAAGCGGGGCAAAGAGCGCGACCGCCAGTTCGTCATGCTCCGCCTCGACAAGGAAGGCGGCGGCGATCAGATGTATTACACCTATTTCCAGAAGCCGTCCGACGTGGCCCGGCTCACGTTCATGGTTCACAAGCACGCCGACGGCAACGACGACCGGTGGATTTACGTCCCCGCGGTCGATCTCGTGAAACGCATCTCGGCCGACGACAAGAACTCGAGCTTTGTCGGCTCCGACTTCAGCTACGAAGACGTCTCCGGCCGTCACTGGAACGAAGACACCCACAAGCTGATCGGCGACTCGACCTGGAACGGCAACCCGGTCTGGGTGATCGAGTCGACCCCCAAGACCGACTGGGCATTCGACAAGAAGGTTTCGTACATCGACAAGACCACCTACCTGCCGTGGCACGAGAACTATTACAAGAAGGGTGAAGTGGCCAAGGAGATGAACGCCGAGGAAGTCAAGGATGCCGACGGTATCATGACGATCACGCACCGGACGATGACCGATGTCAAGAAGGGCCGCACGACCCACGTGATCTTCACCAACATCAAGTACAACGTCGGTATCGAGCCCGACATCTTCACCGAGCGCTACCTGGTCAACCCGCCCATGAAGTACATCAACCAGTAAGGCCGGCGGGGAGGATCACTCTGATGCGCAAAACACTGACATACATCCTGGCGCTGGCGACGATCATCTCGTCGCCGGCGCTGGCCGAGACCAATCTCGACGGTTTCATGCAGGGGCTGTGGGGCGGCCGCCTCGACCAGGAGAACCCGACCACGACCGAATACACGGCGTCCGAGGCCCGCATGCAGCTTCGCGCGACCCACTACGGCACCAACGGTCAGTTTTTTGGACGGCTCGACTTCGTCTATGACGGCGCCGGGGACACCCCGAAATACGACTGGGAGCTGCGCGAGGGGTACTTCAAGTTCCGCATGGGGAGCCACCTCGATTTCAAGGTCGGCCGCCAGATTCTCACCTGGGGAACGGGCGACCTGATTTTCATCAACGACGTTTTCGCCAAGGACTACCGGTCGTTTTTCATCGGCCGCGACGACCAGTATCTCAAGGCGCCGCAGACCGCCCTTCGCGGCGAGTATTACAGCCCGCTCGGCGCTTTCACGCTGGTCTGGACGCCCCGGTTCGAGCCGAACCGCCTTCCGACCGGCGAGCGGCTTTCGTTTTACAACCCGGTGACCGGTACGATCGTCGGCGGCCCCGACCTGCCGTCGGCAACCGAACCGTCGCCGAAATTCGAGAACTCCGAAGTGGCAGCGCGCTTCACGCACACCTTTGGTAATTTCCGGGGCGCGCTCTATTTCTACAAAGGCTTCTACAAGAACCCGGTCGGCGGCTACTACGATGCCGCCATGCAGACGGTGATGCCGTATTATCCGCGGCTGAACGTCTACGGGGCGTCGACCCGCGGCGCGATCGCCGGCGGTATCCTGTGGATCGAGGGCGGCTATTTCGACTCCCGTGAAGAGCAGGACGGCGACAATCCGATGGTGCCGAAATCGTCGGTTCAGGGTCTGATCGGCTACGAACGGCAGATCGCCAACAACCTGACCGCCAATGTTCAGTGGCAGGCCGACTATATGACTAACTACGACAAGTTTGTCGCGCAGCAGATGCCCGGGCGATTTGTACGTGACGAGGTCCGGCACACCCTGACGACCCGCTGGACCAGGAAGCTATACAGCGAGCTGATCGAGCTGTCGGCGTTCGGCTTCTACTCACCGTCGGACGAAGACACCTATATCCGCTTCTCGGCGTCGTATAAGTACACCGACGAGGTGCAGATCATGGTGGGCGGCAATATCTTCGACGGGAAGCATATTTCGACCGATTTCGGCCAGTTTCGCAAGAACGACAACGTGTATCTCAAGTTGACTTACGGATTTTCCTGAGCCGGTCCGTATCATCTGGTAGGGAACGTATAACCGGAGTAATGACATGACGTTAGAAAACTCGGTCCGACTCTTTGCAGGGATCATGGTCCTGATCTCTCTGGCCCTGTACTGGTTCGTGACCCCGTATGGCCTCTGGCTGACCGCGTTTGTCGGCTTCAACCTGATTCAGTCGTCTCTGACCGGTATCTGTCCGGCCGAGATGATCCTGAAAAAGCTGTTTTTCAGCGCCAAAAGGCGTCCGGCCGAAGCCTGACCCGGATTTGTCTCTGGAGGCGGGGCGGATCGATCTTATCGGTTCGCCCCGCTTTTTTTGTATAAATCATAACCCCGAAGCGGTCGATATTAGGAGTATGAAAAGAAATCATATCCACTTGCACTATATAGCGCTTGCGGCGATTATTGCGATCGCCCTGCTGCTAGAAATCGGCTGTGATTCCTCCGGCACGATCCGCCCCCGCGAATACAACGCTTACCGGGTCGAAGGTGTCATGGTCAAGGAGCCGAACCGCAACGTCTCGACCGCTGTCGTCAATTTCACCAAGGACAGTGTCCTGGTGAGCAACGCAGTCGTCACCGTCCGCGGCGACACCCTCCTGCTGGATACCCTGCAGTATCCGTACGACGTCTACGCCCTGCCGCTCGGCCCGGCCGACAGCCTGCTGATCGGCGCGACGAACGTGACGGTCATGGACGGCACCAGTCTGCTCGACACGCTCCCGATCACGGTGCCGGGCAATCTCAGTATCACGTCGATCATCCCGACCCAGAAGGGCCCGGCCGACGCCGTCCACGTGAGCTGGACCGGTGCCGCGAATGCCTCGGGATACGTTATTGTCGCGGTGAAGCAGGATTCGGTCTTCCAGGGAATGGGCTACGCCCAGTATGTCACCAGCGGGGTCACCTCGGCGGCAATCAACGAGGACGCATTTCTGAAAAACACGTTGCAGGGGCCGGAACCGAATTCGGGCATCTACAACATCTATGTCTACGCCTACAACGGCGCGCCCGACAGCACCCTCTCGGCGAGAGCGCTGCCGGTGCCGTTCCCGTCGCAGTTGGCTGACAACATCAAAGTGACCAACATGGACGGCCGTTTGGGTACGGTGGTCGTGAGCTATTTCGGAACGGTAGAGGTTCTGTAAGAGACATCCACGACCGGCGTACCGGTACAGGGATTGTATATTGCGGGAGAGTCGGCGACGACTCTCCTTTTTTTGCTGACCGACGTATTCGCTTCCCTTTGCGGCGGTCCATTTTTTGTTGCCGCGCATTGTTGCCCCGACCTATATAGCTCCTACCATGACTGACCATCGCGACCTCATCGCCGAGCTCTCCCGGCTCGGCACGGAGCAAGTCAATCCCGAGACGGTTGATATCGACCGCCTGACTCCGTTCGAAATCGTCGAAAAGATCAATGCCGAGGACCACAAGGTCGCCGGGGTGGTCGAGCGCGCCCTGCCGGATATTGCCCGTGCGGCCGAACTTTACGCCGCCACCCTGCGAGCGGGCGGGCGGGTGTTCTATATCGGCGCCGGCACCTCGGGACGGCTCGGGGTGCTTGACGCCGCCGAGTGCCCGCCCACGTTCGGGACCGATCCGGAGCAGATCAGGGGGATTATCTCGGGCGGTTACGAGACGCTCGTGTTATCCCGCGAAGGGGTTGAGGATGACCGCGAGGCGGCCCGAGGGGACCTTCAGGCGGTAGATCTCGGCGCCGGTGACCTCGTCATCGGCCTGGCCGCGTCGACCCGCACGCCCTACACCCGGGCCGGGCTGGAATACGCCGTGAAAGTCGGCGCCGCCACGGTATTTATCGTGTGCAACGAGCCGCGCGACCTACCGGAGGATCTCGGGGTGGTGATCGCCCTGCCGGTGGGGCCGGAGGCGATCACCGGATCGACTCGCATGAAGTCGGGCACGGCCCAGAAGATGGCGTTGAACCTTATTTCGACCGCCGCCATGGTGCTGCTCGGTAAGACGTACGGCAACCTGATGGTTGATCTGCAGGCACGTTCGGAGAAGCTGGCGGCGAGGTCGCGCAAGATCCTGATCGAGCTGCTCGGCATCGACCTGGCGGCCGCCGACCGTCTGCTGGCCGACTCGGACGGTTCGGTGAAAGTGGCGATTGTAATGCACAAACTCCGCTGCGACAACCGCCGCGCGCGTGATCTGCTCGAGCACCACGGCGGCTTCATCGCGAATGTTCTCGAGAACGAATCATAAGTGAGGAATATCATGTCCCGCACCGTCAAGCACTATGGCCGGTTCTGGCTCCCCCTGGCGCTGGCCGCCCTTCTGATGTCACCGCTGCTGGCCGACGATGATGAGGACGGGGATGAAGGCACCGAGCAGACAACCACAG
This sequence comes from uncultured Ignavibacteriales bacterium, assembly GCA_964414435.1. Taxonomy (GTDB): domain Bacteria; phylum Zixibacteria; class MSB-5A5; order GN15; family FEB-12; genus JAGNLV01. The sequence goes on from CAYPYM010000136.1 coordinate 5,344, forward strand.
CCCGGATGCAGACACCGTCCGACTCCACGCTCGACAGCGTTTACGCCGTCATCAACGACGGTTTTCTGAAGGTCAAGCCGATCTTTCAGAAGAGCTGTTTCGACTGCCACAGTGCCGACACCCGTTATCCCTGGTACCACAAACTGCCGCTGATCAAGCAGTTGATGGACGATCACATCGAGGAAGGCCGGGAGCACGTCGATATGACCAATGGCTTCCCGTTCAAGGGTGAAGACAGCCAGCGGGAGATGCTGGAGCATATTCATCACGAGATCAAAGAAGGCGACATGCCGATTTTCAGCTACCGAATCATGCACTGGGGTGCCCTCATCGAGGGACCGCAGCAGGACTCGGTCTTTGCCTGGATCGACAGTTCGCTGGCCCTGCTGCCGAAGAAGTGACGGGCCGTTCTCGGTCTCCGATCATCTCGCACGCAAATCCAAATCCGGTGTACCGAGTCGGGCAGGTACACTGGTGACCGTACCACACGGTACACTCCCGATCCTGCCTGACACCCCTCTCCGATTGTTATTGTATTGTTCCGCAATGCCTTACGGCTGCCGCCGAATCTTGGCACGGATATTGTTGCATATCCCGGCATATCGGGATGTAAACTTCCTCTCTGAAGGAGATTTGAATATGATCCGCAAGATGTTCCTGCCTTTGATATTACTCACCCTGGTCTGGGCGGTTGTCGGTTGCTCCAGTAATCCGTCGGAGCCTACCAATTCAACCGCAGGCGATTTGAACGCCGATTTTGGCGGCTACACCGCCACTCCCGAACAGCCCGGTTTCGGCGATGCCGACCTGCTTGCTGAAGCTGCCGGCGAAGTGAGCTACAATGATCCGATGCAAGTTTCTCCGGCGGTCGATTCTCTGATGGAGGATCCCACTTCCGGTTTCTTTGTATTCCGCGTCACCTGGGGCCAGCTCGATTACGATTCGACCATGACGACCCCGACGAGCTGGGACGGTTCTCTCACCATCTCTCGCGGCGCCGAACTGGTGCGGCGCGTGATCCGGTTTGAGGACGGTCAGGACTATGTCAAACCGCGCACCGACCGAAAGCTGATCGAATGGGTTTCGACGACCACGGTCCATTACGACGGTCTGCTGGTCGACATGTATTTCCCGCGTCCAATGCCGATGCTCGACACCACGCTGACGCCGGCAGTCGATACCCTCACCGATACGACCTGGACCACCGTGGTCGATACGACGATGACTCCCGAGGTCGACACGCTCGGTGACACGACCTGGGTCACGGTGGTTGATACCACGATGACGCCGAATGTCGATACGTATCCGGACACGACCTGGATTCCGGTGGTCGACACCACCTATCCGGATCCGGTGACGGTGACGTTCGAGACCGGCCCGTACAGCCGCACTTTCTCGCTCGGCGAGTTGGTTGCGCTCGATACGGTCGTGTATCTCGATGATTCCAACGCCGTGGCGTTCCACGCCATGAAGCTCGACCGGGTCGTTTGCGGCCGCGGTTTCCTCTCCGGCCACTGGGGCCGCGATGAGAACGGCGACGGTGTGTTCCGCGGCATGTGGATGTCGAAACGCGGTCTTATCGACGGCTGGCTGCAGGGAAGCTGGGGTCAGGATGAAAACGGGAAGAACGTCTTCTACGGTAAGTGGATTGACCAGAGCGGCGCGTTCGAAGGTCTGCTGGCCGGTACCTGGGCGTTCATGCCGAATCGGCACGCCTCGGATCAGGCTCGTCGCCACGCCGGCGGCTGGTTCTCCGGCAAGGTCTTCGACGATGCCAGGAGTGAAATCGGGCTGCTGCGCGGCCGGTTCAAAGGCCCCGACCATCCGGTGAAGGCCGGCTACTTCCAGGGCCTGTGGCGCCTCAATTGCGGCGACGCGACCACCGACACCTGGACCGATCCGCACGATCGCAACCACGACGGCTGGGATGATGATGACCAGGGTGGCGGCGACGGTCACGGCAACGAACCTGATTCGACCGGAGGATACCGCGGCGGCGAATAGTCCGCTGCTCACATAAAAGTCCCCGCTTGCAAAGGCGTCGCCGGACCGATTTCGGTCGGTC
>CAYPYM010000137.1:0-2598 GCA_964414435.1 uncultured Ignavibacteriales bacterium
GTCGCTGCCGTTCGTTACGGCAGCCAAGCGGGCCGGCGTGAAGGTCGAGCGGCTCGGTTCCGACGCGCAGTCGCCGGAGCAGGTCGGCTTTGATTTCGAAGGCGCTGCACCGCTGATCGCCGAGCACATGCCGTATTACGACGAATAGAGACACGCAGGAAACGATGCCCCGCTCCAAATACAAAAAGCTGCCCCGTTCGTTTTATGCCCGCCCGACGCTCGAAGTCGCACCCGATCTTCTCGGCAAGTACATCGTGTACGAGTCGCCCGAGGGGCGGCTCGCGGCGCGAATCAGCGAGGTCGAGGCGTATATCGGCCAGGACGATCCCGCCTGTCATGCGTCGCGGGGGAAAACGGCGCGTAACGAGGTCATGTTCGGTGCGCCGGGGCATGCGTATGTCTATTTTATCTACGGCATGTATCACTGTCTCAATTTCGTGACGGAACCGGCCGGCACCGCCGCGGCGGTGTTACTTCGGGCGGCCGAGCCGGAGGAAGGGCTGCCGCTGATGCTCTCGCGCTCGACGAGCCGGCGCGAACACGAGCTGCTGAACGGACCGGGGAAGTTCTGCCGGGCGTTCGGACTCGACGGCGGGCACAACGGCCTTGATCTGACCAAAGACACGCTATATCTTGAAGATCGCGGTGTCCGGGTGGCCGATATCGGCCGGTCGCCGCGTATCGGCATTTCAACAGGTACCACCAGACCGTGGCGGTTTTTCGACATGTCGGCACGGTCGGTATCAAAAAAACGGGCGAATCCGTCCAAGTGAGGGTATGCACGTGGCCACCTCGACCAAGCGCAAAACCAAGACTGCATCGCAGAGCACGAAAAAAGACGCTGTCGTGAAAAGAGGCGGTTCCCGCCGTCCCACTACCACCCGACAGATCATCTCATTCAAAGACCGCACCATTCCGATTTCGGTATTCGGCAACGTCATGAAGCAGTTCGACGCGGCGGCAGCCAAGCTGAAGCTCGATGGCGATCTGCTCGATTTCATCAAGGTGCCCCGGCGCAGCACGATCATGAACCTGCCGGTCAAGATGGACGACGGTTCGCACCGGATGTTCGAGGCGTACCGGGTGCAGCATTCGATTGCCCGGGGCCCGGCCAAGGGCGGCATCCGCTACCATCCCGGTGTCACCCTGGACGAGGTCCAGGCGCTGGCGTCGTGGATGACCTGGAAGTGCGCGGTGGTGAATATTCCATTCGGCGGCGGCAAGGGCGGGATCGTGTGCGATCCGCAGGCGCTCTCGATCGGTGAGCTGGAACGGCTGACCCGGCGCTATGCGGCCGACATGATCGATCTGTTCGGGCCCGATTCCGATGTGCCGGCGCCCGATGTCGGCACCGGTCCGCAGGTGATGGCGTGGTTCATGGACACCTATTCGATGCGTCACAACCACCCGGTGCCCGGCGTGGTCACCGGCAAACCGCCGACTCTCGGCGGTTCGCGCGGGCGGGTCGAGGCGACCGGTCGCGGCGTCGTGCTGTGCGTCCGGGAGGCGGCGCGGCATCTCGGTCTGCACCCGAGCCAGTGCACGGCCTCGGTGCAGGGATTCGGCAATGTCGGCTCGATCTCGGCCAAGCTGCTTCATGAGATGGGCGTCAAGGTAACGCACGTCTCCGATGTCAACGGCGCGCTGTACAATCCCGACGGACTCGATATCACGGCCCTGCTCGACTTTGTCGGTCAGCACAAAACGATAGTCGGATTCAAGGGCGGCAAGGTGATCAAACCGGCCGATGTGCTCAATGCGAAGGTCGACATCCTCGTACCGGCGGCGCTCGAGAATCAGATCACGGAGAAGAACGCCGGCAGGATTCGTGCGAAGATTATCGCCGAGGGCGCTAACGGGCCGACCACGCCCGAGGCCGACGCGATTCTCGACAAGCACGGCGTGTTCGTGGTGCCCGATATCCTGGCGAATGCCGGCGGTGTGACCGTCTCGTATTTCGAGTGGGTTCAGAACCGGGTCGGTTATTTCTGGACCGAAGAGGAAGTCAATCGCCGGCTCGAGGAGAAGATGGTCCTGGCGTTTAACGACGTCCTGCGGACATGCAAGAAGTACAAAGTCAATATGCGGATTGCGGCGTTTATCCTCGCGATCACCCGGGTGGTCGAGGTGGTACAACTGCGCGGGATCCATGCCTGATACTGAGTTGTTGTGAGATTGCGGCGCCGTGGTCCTGCGCGGCGCCGCTTTTTTGTTGGACCGGCCCCCTGCCCGGTCGTATAATTCGAGGAATCTGAGAAGCTTACAGCCGCGCTCGGCCGGCTTCAGAGGGAGACAGAGCATGTTCTCAGGAGAGTATCTTCAACGCGCCATTATCGCAGCGCCGGCGTTCTTGTTTGCGCTGACCATTCACGAGTTCTTTCACGGCTACATTGCCTTGCGGTTCGGCGATACGACCGCGCGCGACATGGGCCGCCTGACGCTCAATCCGCTGGCCCATCTCGATCTCTTCGGCACGATTGTCTTCTTTCTGTCCGGCTTCCGATTTGGCTGGGCCAAGCCGGTGCCGGTGAATCCGTTCGGGCTTCGGAATCCGCGCAAGGCGGACTTCTGGATCTCGGCCGCCGGGCCGCTCTCGAA
>CAYPYM010000137.1:2608-2913 GCA_964414435.1 uncultured Ignavibacteriales bacterium
GCCCTGATTTTCGGCCTCCTCTTTCGGTTCTTCGCCTCGATGGCGAGTTCGGTCCCGTACGGCGTGCATGCGTTCCTGCTGTATTCGGTCATGATCAACGTCACCCTGGCCTTCTTCAACCTGATTCCGCTGTTTCCGCTTGACGGCTCCCACATTCTGCGGAGCCTGCTCCCGGAAGAGATGGAGGCGTCGCTGGACCGGTTCGAGCGGTTCGCGCCGTTCCTGCTGATAATTCTCGTGATCAGCCCGGTGCTCTGGTACATCCTCGGACCGCCGGTGGAGTATTTTATCCGGATCTTTGCAGG
>CAYPYM010000137.1:2923-7399 GCA_964414435.1 uncultured Ignavibacteriales bacterium
TCGGTGCGGCTCTGGTGGGGCTCACTGCCTGCGGCACCGGCCGTCAGGGGCAGACAGGAGGGGAGTCGGCTCCGGAGGTGAAGATCAAGGCCGAGGCGTTTCTCTTCGACGCTCAGCTTCGGCGCAACGGTAAACCGACCTCGGTGCGACTCGAGTTGTACTACACCGACTCGCTCACCGGCGTGAGCGGTCGAGGGTATCTCGGCAAGGGGGCGCTCAAGGGGTGGCTGAGCGCCGATTCTCTCGAGGTATATTTCCCCAGCACGAACGAATATGTGTACGACGCCATTCCGGCGATTCTATCGAGCGACAGTTGCGGCGGAGACATTCCAAACCTTCCGCTCGGGCGGCTGTTGGTGACGACGCCCGATTCGATCGGCCCGCTCGGCGATGTCAAGCTCGAATCGGACTACTCGCACTCCGACCGGCCGTCGTTTGTGCTGACCATGCCGGGGTGCACGTGGCGGATCGAGGTCGAGTACGACCGTCGTGACAACGGCTGGCGAGTGAAGGATTTCTTCTTTGATGATGGGCACGACACGACCCTGAAGGCGACGCGACGGACGCTTCGGGCGGGGGCCGACGTGCCCGCAAATCGGTTCCAGGCCCCGATCCCGCCCGACGCCGAACGTTTAATCCCTTGATAACTAAGCAGTTGTTGCGGTTGACGCCGGCTGCGAATTGTGGCATATTACAAGCTTGTGTAATTGCAACGGAGTAAGTTCGTGAATCTGTACCGTCGGACATTCTCGGTCCTCGGACCGTTCTGGAAACAACTGGTGACGGCCTCGGCCTCGGCCGCGGTCCACGCGCTGTTGTCGGGCCTGCTGGTCTGGATGCTCGGGCCGTTGCTGATGGTTCTGTTCCAGGTCGACGCGATCCCGGGTATGCCACCCGGCCAGGTTGATACACACGTGGTGCAGACCGCGCCGGCGAGCGACGGCGGCTTTTTCGCCTCGATATCGAACTGGTTTGCCGACGCCAGGGATTCGATGAAGGGGTGGATCGACGGGATCGTTAAGTCGGAGTCACGAGTCGGCATGCTCTGGAATTTCTGCTGGCTCGCGCTCGTGATCGTACTGGCGAAAAATCTCTTCTTATATTTGCAGGGATTTTTCATGGCGTATGTCCAGCAGTCGGTCGTGCGGGTATTCCGCGACCGGCTGTTCGAGAAATACATGCGGTTGTCGCTCGGCTATTTTCACAGCCGACGTACCGGACAAATCATCTCGCGCGTGACCAACGACGTGCTCGTGCTGAACGATTCGATCGATATCGGCTTCAACCGGCTCGTGACCGATTCGATCATGACGCTCGTGTTGTTCGCTTTCCTGCTGATCCTGAGCTGGAAGTTGACGCTGCTGTCGCTGATCGTCATGCCGGTGGTATTCGCCTTCATCTGGTTTATCGGGAAGAGGCTGCGCAAGTACTCCGAGCGATCGCAGGAGAAGATGGCCGATGTCAACTCGGTTCTGGAGGAGGCGGTCAACAACACGCGGATCGTGAAGGCGTTCTCGATGGAGGGGTTCGAGATGAGGAAATTCTTCCGATCGACCGCCGACTATTTCCGCGAGCTGCTGCGCATGACGCGGATCCGCCACCTGGCCTCGCCGATCAATGATACGCTTGCCACGATCGCCGGCCTGTTCATTCTGCTGTATGCCGGCTCGCGGATTATCTCGGGGACCGGCGAACTCGATGCCGGGGACTTTATCACGTTTATTGTCGCGATGCTGGCGATGATCAAGCCGGTCAAGTCGCTCAGCCAGGTGCATATCAAACTTCAGGAAGGCATGGCGGCGGCGCAGCGGGTGTTCGAGGTGCTCGATACGAAAGAAGCAATCGCGGAGGCGGAATCGCCGGAGACGGCCACATCGTTCAACGACCGCATCGCTTACGATAATGTAACCTTCCGCTACGATACCTCGGAGGATGTCCTGATCGACGTCTCGTTCGAGGTACGCAAGGGCGAGGTGGTTGCGATCGTGGGACCGTCGGGCGCGGGCAAGTCGACCCTGCTCGATCTCCTGCCGCGTTTCTATGATCCGCAGCAGGGGAAGGTCACGGTCGACGGGCGCGATATCCGCACGCTGTCGCTGGAGTCGCTTCGCGGTCTGATGGGGATTGTCACGCAGGAAACGTACCTGTTCAACGATACGATCGGGGCGAATATCGCGTACGGTCTGACCGATGTCTCGCAGGAACGCATCGAGGAGGCGGCGAAAATGGCCAACGCCCATCGTTTTATCGCTGAGCTTGATCGAGGATACAATACGCTGGTCGGCAATCGCGGTATCATGCTCTCGGGCGGCCAGCGGCAGCGGGTGGCGATCGCCCGGGCGTTGCTGCGCGATCCGGAGATCCTCATTTTTGACGAAGCCACCTCGGCGCTCGACACCGAATCCGAGATGCTCGTGCAGGAGGCAATCGACCGGCTCATGGCCAACCGCACGACCCTTGTGATCGCCCACCGCCTTTCGACGATCAAGAATGCCGACCGCATCCTCGTGATGGATAACGGCCGCATAATCGAGAGCGGCACGCACGACCAGTTGCTCGATACCAACGGCCTCTACCACCGGCTGTACATGATGCAATTCCGGAACGGCGCATGAATATCCTGTTTCTCGACTCGATCGAATCCGGCGTTTACGGCGGCATGGAGGAGTGGATTCGCATTGTCGCCGACGGCCTCGCGGCGCGCGAACATAATGTGACGGTGGCGGGAAGGCCGGGATCCGAGTTCTTGCGACGTCTGGGAGAAACGACGAAGGGAGTGAAGCCCCTGCCGATCGAGCTCTCGGGCGATTTCAATCCATCGACAATAAGCAAACTCAAGAAGTTTATAGCCGAGCATGAGATCGACCTGATCTCGGTGAACTTCAACAAGGATGTGCGGCTGGGCGGAATCGCGGCGCGGCTCGACGGCCGCCCCGGCGTGATCTGGTCGGTCGGGCTCGATATCACCAAGGACAGCCTCGTGCACAAGCTGCTCACGCCGCGCCTGGTCGACCGGGTCGTGGTGCCGTCGGAGTCGCTGAAGACACAAATCACGCGGCTGGGCTATGTCCGGCCGGAGACGGTCGAGGTCGTCCCGATCGGGATTTGCGACAAGGAGTTTGTCCGACCGAATCCGGAAGCTTCGGCGACACTGCGTGCGCGGTTCGAGTTGCCGTCGGATGCAATTGTCGCGGTGACAGTTGGACGGTTTGTCGACCAGAAGGGACATCGGTATCTGATAGAGGCGGCGCAGGAAATCGTCAAGGCGCACGACCGCGTCCGGTTCGTGCTGCTCGGCGACGGCCCGCTTACATCGGAACTACGCGAGCGGATCGAGGCAGCCGGTTTGGAGGAACACTTCGTTTTCGCCGGCATGATAGACGATATCGACCCGGTGCTGGCCGGGGCCGACCTGATGATCCATCCGTCGGTGGAGGAACCGTTCGGGATCGCCGTGCTCGAAGGCATGCGCGCGGGTTTGCCGGTGGTCGCCAGCCGGGTCGGCGGGATTCCCGAGGTAGTCGAGGACGGCGCGACCGCCGTACTCGTTGAACCGCGTGATCCGAAGCGCCTCGCGCAGGCGGTTGTGGATTTGCTGCGGAGCACGGATCGACTGGCTCGTATGGGACGCGCCGGTCAGGAACGGTGGCGAGCGCACTTTCGGATGACCGACATGCTCGATTCGATCGAGCGCATTTTCCGCGCGACGGCCGGCGTCTCGGGGGTGGCCGATGGATAATCCGGTGAAATCGGCTGAGCACGGTTTCAAGCGGCTGTTCTTCGGGATGTGGAGCCCGTTTCTGAAACGGAAACGGGGCGAGTTTCGCCCGCTTGACGGCAACACGCTCAAAAAAGTGCTCTTCCTGCGCCCGGAGAAGATCGGCGATATGGTGATTTCGTTTCCGGTGTTCGACGGACTCAAGGCGCGGTATCCGCATATCGAGATTTCCGTGATGGGTTCGCCGAAGAACCGGGCGGTGATTCAGGGCGACCCGCGTTTCGCGAAGGTTTTCATGTACACCAAGAAACTGCATGATTTGAAAACGGTGCGGGAAATACGCCGTGAACGGTTCGACTGCGTGGTTGATATGATTTGCGACGATTCGGTCACGGCGCTGTTCCTCTCGCAGTTTACGGCGCCGGGGAAACCGAGGATCGGCGTGGGGAAGGTGCGTTTTCAGGAATACTACGATTTCAACTACGACCACCGTCGCGGCAACACCGGACACATAATCGAGAACACGCTCAAGCTGCTTGCCGCATTCGATATCGATCCCGAGGGTGTGAGCGGTTACGCCGCGCCGTATACCAGCGACGAAGCCCGCGCGAAGGCCGAGCAGTTCATCACGTCGCTCGGTAATGCGAAGGGGGCATCGCTGACGGTCGGCTACAATCTATCGGCCGGATCGCCGACCCGGGTCTGGGCGCAGGAGAAAACGGTTGAACTGCTTCGGCGGATTCTCGACCGTCACGACG
>CAYPYM010000138.1:0-7351 GCA_964414435.1 uncultured Ignavibacteriales bacterium
ATCGAAACCGATAATCGCGCTGACACCGAGTCCGACAGTCATGGCGGCGCTGTCGCTCTATCGCTCGGTCTATCCGGCCCACGCCGCGCAGGCATCGAGCTTTGCCGAGATGCAGCAGATCGTGCACGCGGTCGCCTCGCAGTATCGCCTGGTCGAGCCGGGCGAGAATGTCGGTATCACCGGCGGGGCTCCGTTCGGGTCCGATGTCGGCACCAATTTCATGATGATTTCAACTCACCAACCGGAGGGAGGGACGAGGTCCCTTTAAGATACGCTATGTCCAGAATGTTTCGCATACTTACGCTGATTGCCGTCGCGGCGCTGATGGTCACGATCGGGATCCAGCCGGTCGATTCCAAGGGCAAGAAGGAGATTTGCATCACGTTCGACGAGCTCCCGGTGTCGCCCACGTTCAACGAGCCGCCGGCCGAAAAGGTCCTTCGGCCGATCATGGATGCACTGAAGAAGCACAATGTCAAGGCGGCCGGGTTCGTAATCGGGCAGAATATCGGGAGTTCGTTCGACCTGCTCGGCGAATGGCTCAACAACGGCAACCGGATCGGCAACGAGACCTACATGTATTCGGATCTCAACGAGGTCAGTATCGAGGCGTTTATCAAGGATATCATGGCCGGCGATCGGGAACTCGAGACGATGCTCAACGGGTTCGGGCAGAAGCCGCGCTATTTCCGCTACCCGTACCTGCATTACGGCACGACGGTCGAGGCGCAGCGGGCGGTAAGCCTGTATCTGTCGGACCACGATATCACGGTGGCGCACGCGACGATCGTGGTCGACGATTACCTCTACAACCTGTCGCTGCAGAAGATCGGGCGCGAGCCGGATTCGGTCGAGTACGACATGCTGCTGAACGAATATGTCAACCACGTGCTCGACCAGATCGAGCGGGCCGATGCGCAGTCGAAGCAGATGCTCGGGCGGTCGTGCCGTCAGATTCTGCAACTTCGGGCGAACCGTCTCAACGCGATGTTTATCGATGAGATGCTGACGGCGATCGAGAATCTCGGATACAAGTTCATCACGATCGATCAGGCGCTCAACGATCCGGTGTTCGGAAGGGAGCACGCCTATTTCGGGCCGGTCGGGCTGGGTTACCTGGACATGATCCAGCAGTCGAATCCGGACCTGCTGCCGGCGGGGGAGTAGCACACTTCGTGTGTTTCTCTCTGGCGTCGGTGGGAGGTTGGATTTAGACACTGGGCGGCAGATGTCCTCATCTGCCGACTCAACTCGTGCTACTGCGAGAGGCCCTTTTGCTGGAGATACACCACCAGCTCGTCGGGCATCAGTGTGTTGCGGATAATCTTCTCGTAATTGAGACCTTTGCCGGCCGGGCGAACGGAAACGAAATACAGATCCTCGCCGGTCGAGACAAGGTAAAGGCGGTCGCGCAGAATCTCGATCACGCCATCATCGCGACGAGGTACCTTCCCCCGTTTTTGCGGAAAGACCTCGATCACTTCCTGCAACGATTTGTAAACATCGGCAAAACTGCGCTTGAATTCCTTCTCGGCATTTTCGCTCTTGAAGAGCCCGTTGAGCGTGAGCCCGTAGGCGTATTCGAAGCCGGGAATCGATGAGCACCGCTCGTAGATCGACTCGGGCTGCACCGGCGGCGCCTGCTTGTTGCTGAGTTGGAGATCAGCCGGACGGTCGGTGGGCGGCTGGAATTGCAGTTCGGGCGAACCGGGGTACGGGCGCGGCTGATGTTCCCAGGCCTCGATCTTCTCGACCGTTTCCTGCGCGCGTTTCTCCTCGGCGGTGCGGCGCTCCACTTCCTCGCGGGACATCCGCATCGTCTCCTCGGCCGAGCCGCCCCGTTCCCGGTACTTCGAGCCGATAAGCGCGATCACCTCGAGATGCTGCCGCTTGATGACATCCTCGGCGATATTCTGTTCCTCGACCGATTCGATCGGGCGTTCGAGTCTTTTCTCGAGCTTGTGCAGCACCTGGCCGCCGTTGAGGATAGTCGTCGTTATCCGCGGGTACGGACGGTAGGCATACTCAGTCTGCACCTGGAGCTGCTGATCGCCGCGTTTGACCAGCGATGTTCTTCCGGCTGGAATGAAAACACCCACGGTAACTAACGTTCCTTGTTCTTCTCCGGCATGCGCTCCGATGGCTGCATCGGGCAGGTCCACCGGACAATCCGTTTCGCGTTCAGGTCGAGTCCCGGCCTGAGGATACGACACAGAGGCGGTATCCGTCAAGGGGACAACGGGTCGATCGGGAGCGTTCGGAGGGGCCGAAAATAAGCCCCGATATACGCCCAAACGGGCCCGTGGCTATCATATAGAGTATCGGAATAATCAGCAGTTTGAATAACCGCAGGAGGGGCACGAGAAACAGCCGGAATCAAAAATCATGGCCCCATTGCATTCGGGGCAGATTTCGGCGAATTCAACCGACCCGGAGCCATCCTTTTCGTCCGATCCGAAGTGCCTGTTCAAAATTTGCGCAATGGCGTCCGGGATCGAAAACACTTTCGAGCCGCCCGAAAAAGTAGGGCTGGAGCCGCCGATTCCGCGCAGCTGCTTGATCACCGCGCCGACCGGGACATGGGAGCGCAGGGCCAGCGAAATAAGGCGGCAGATCGCCTCGGTGTCGGCCATGGTGGTGTAGCCGGATTTGCCGATATGGGCGAACACTTCAAACGGCCGGCCGTCCTTGACATTGACCGTCACGTACAGATTGCCGTAGCCGGTGCGGATCTTTTCGGTAATGCCGGTCAGGATCGCCGGACGGTTCTCGACCGGGCGCACTACGGTCGGTGCGGCACCGTCTTTTTTCGATGACAGCACCTGATTCGGCCGGGAATTGTCGCGATAGATCGTGACCCCCTTGAGCCCGAGCTGATAGGCGAGACTAAAGGCGGTGCGGACATCCTCGCGGCTGGCCGATTCGGGGAAGTTGATTGTTTTGGACACCGATGAATCGCAGTGTTTCTGGAACTGCGCCTGCATTTTCAGATGTTCGGCCGGGGTGATGTCGGCGGCGGTGGGGAAGATGGCGCGGACGCCCTCCGGGATGTCGTCGATGTCCCGAATCGACCGCTTGCCGGAAACCTCGGCGATCAGGTCATCGGAGAGAAAGCCGCCGTTGCGGGCGATCTGCCCGAACAGCGGGTTCAGTTCGGTCAGGATCGTGCCCTCCATAACATTGCGTTCGAAGGCGACCGCGTAGTACGGCTCGATTCCGGAGGAACAGCCGGCGATGATCGAGATCGTGCCGGTGGGGGCGACGGTCGTAACGGTGGCGTTGCGCATGGAGACGTTGTCGCGGGCGTAAACGGAATTCTCCCAGTTGGGGAATTTGCCGCGGCGCTTGGCCAGTTCGGAGGAGTGATTGCGGGCTTCGTTTTCGATAAACGCCATGATCCGATCGGCCAGGGCGTACGCCTGGTCGCTGTTGTAGGGCACCCGGAGCCGCACGAGCATGTCGGCCCAGCCCATGACGCCGAGTCCGATCCGACGGTTTTTCCGGCTCTGGGCTTCGATCTCGGGAATGGGGTACAGGTTCTGGTCGATCACGTTGTCGAGAAAGTGCACGCCGATCCGGACCACCTCGGCCAGTTGATCCCAGGCAACAGCGTCGCCGGGCTGATCGACGGTGTAATCCGACGGCATCGGGTCGAGCACGAATCGACCGAGGTTGATCGAGCTGAGATTGCACGAATCGTACGGCGGCAAGGGTTGTTCGCCGCAGGGGTTGGTGGCCTCGATCGTTTCCGCGGGATAGGTCGGATTCTTTTCGTTCATCCGGTCGATAAAGACGATGCCCGGTTCGCCGGTGCGCCAGGCGTGGTCGACGATACGCCCGAACACCTCGCGAGCGTCGAGCCGGACCTCCTGACCATCGATCTGGTGGGTCTGTCCGGTGTGCGGGTTGAAGAGCGGGTAGGTGGTACCGTTTTCGACGGCCGCCATGAAAGCGTCGGTGACCGCGACCGAGATGTTGAAATTCGTGATTTCGGCGGTGTCGTCCTTGCACGAGATGAATTCGAGGATGTCGGGATGGTCGACCCGGAGGATGCCCATGTTGGCGCCGCGACGGGTGCCGCCCTGCTTGACCGCCTCGGTGGCGCCGTTGAACACTTTCATGAACGAAACCGGTCCGGAGGCCACGCCCGAGGTTGATGCGACAATCGAGTTGCGGGGCCGAAGGCGGGAGAAGGCGAACCCGGTGCCGCCGCCCGACTTGTGAATCAGGGCCGACTGTTTGATAGCGTCGAAAATCTCCTCCATCGAATCGCCCACGGGGAGGACAAAGCAGGCGGAGAGCTGGCCGAGCGCGCGGCCGGCGTTCATCAGGGTGGGGGAATTGGGCATGAACTCGAGATCGCCCATGGCGTCGAAAAAGGTCTGGGCGGTACGGTCGATGTCATCGTCCGATGCGCCGTAGTTGCGATCGGCCTCGGCGATGAACTTGGCCACGCGGGCGAAGAGTTCGGTCGGGGTTTCGATCACCCGGCCGTCGCGGTCCTTCATGAGATAACGGCGCTTGAGCACTTCGAGCGCGTTGGGGGAGACATCTATATCGCGTGTCTGCATTTTCAGAACGTACCTTTCCTGTTCAGATGATCGGTAGAATCGCCTGTACGTATTATAACGGAAAACCGGCCCAAAAGTGCATCACTTATTCCGGCGGGGCAATTACCCGCCCGGTTCGCCATCGCGCGTGCCGCTGAACTTTTCCCGGTTGAGTCGGTTATATGAGCACGGGCCGGACGGCAACGATCGCCGCCGAGTCACTGCATCCCGCCGGATATCCGGCCCCGGAAGGTCGCCCGACACCACCCGCTAAAACAACCCCGACAAAACGAAACCCAGCTTTCCCCGGGGGAAAGGATGGAAGGAGTTATGAACAAGATCATGTCCCGTCACATCACCGGCCATACCTCATCGATACGATTTCTCATGCTGGCGGCGGTCTCGGTGGCCGTAGTCGCCCTGGTCAGCGCCTGCTCGAGCGCGAAAAAGGCCGAAACGCCGACTGTCTACCGGGCCAATATCCATGCTCTTAACGCGGAACTGACCGGCCTGGAGCCGACCGGTACGGCCACCTTAACGCTTACCAAGGACTCGGTGCGGATCCAGGTCCATGTCGAACATCTGGCGCCGATGATGATGCACATGATGCACATTCACGGTTTCCCGGACGGTACGCAGGCCACCTGCCCGACTACGATGCAGGACGGCAACAAGGATAATATCATTGACGACTCGGAGGCGGAGACCTCGACCGGCCCGCCGATGATCCCGCTGAACGGCAATCCGACCCTGATGGAGATGTCGGCGATGACCTACCCGACCGCGGATTCATCGGGCATGGTCACCTACGACAGGACAATCTCCCTCTCGGCCCTCAAGAAGGCGATGACGACCACACATCAGATCGCGAGCCTCGATTTCGACAAGCGGGTGATCATGATTCACGGAATGGCCGCCGACAGCACGCTGCCCGAGACGGTGATGTCGCCGCCGGATATTCCGGCTACGACCACGGTGCCGGTGGCCTGCGGGATGTTCGAGAAGGTCACGCCGCCCGAATCGGAGTAGGTCGGGTTCCCGGCAGATGAGGACATCTGTCGGTCAGAGCAAAGAGGTTGCCGCGTCGTCCGGTGCTAGCGGTCTCCTCGCAGTGACGAGTCAAGGGAGCGGCAGATGGAGACATCTGCCGCTCAATCGGGAAGGGAGAAACTTCCGGTTGACCCCGCGCGCCCGAAACTGGTAATTGAGTCAAACCACGCATAGGAGCCGACTTTCGATGGACTCACAAGTGATAGTCATTACCGGCGCGAGCGCCGGAATCGGGGCGGCGCTGGCTCGCCTGCTGGTGTCGAAGGGAAACCGGGTGGTGCTGTCCGCTCGGCGGGAGAAGGAACTCACGGCGGTCGCGGCCGAGTGCGGGGAAGGGGCGCTGGCGGTCGTGGGCGATATGACGCGGCGGGCCGATGTCGAGAAGCTGCGCGATGCCGCGATTGAGAAGTTCGGGCAGATCGATGTCTGGATCAACAATGTCGGCCGGGGCATTTCGCGGCCGGTGCTGGAGTTGACCGATGACGATGTCGATCAGGTCGTGGCGGTGAATCTCAAGTCGGCGCTCTACGGCATGCAGACGATCGCGCCGTATTTCAAGGAGCGGAAGCGGGGGCATCTGATCAACGTGTCGTCGTTTCTCGGACGGGTGCCGATCGTGACGATCCGTTCGATTTACAGTGCGTCGAAAGCGGCGCTGAACGTGCTGACCGCGAACCTTCGGGTCGACCTGGCGAAGGAGTTTCCCGATATCAACATCTCGCTCGTGATGCCCGGGGTGGTGCTGACCGATTTCCACAAGAACGCAATGCACGGCGGGACCGGCTGGACGCCCGGCCGCACCGGCGGAGCGACGCCGGGGCAGACGGCCGAGGAGGTTGCCGAGGCGATCGCGGAGTTGATCGCGCATCCGAAATCGGAGATTTACACCAATCGGGCGGCGAAGGGGATCGCGGAGATGTATCGCGCGGATTTCGATGGGTTCGAGACGGGGATGCGGGAGCGGGGGTAGGGGGGAGGCCGCCGGTCACCCTTCGACTTCGCACAGGGTGACACCCTGCGGGTGTTTTGTCATCATTACGAGGGTTACTTCTTCGTCATTATTCGTGCGCAGATTTGGAAGGGCGTTGCGTTTTTCTGCGAGTAGTATACTTGGCGCCCCTGTACTCTGCGACCAACCCCGTAGTTCAGTTGAAAATCCGTCGTTGAGTATCTCAGTTCATAGGCAGTCGAATCGGGCCGGGCGACTCTTCTTTCCGGAGTAAAGAGAAAAGACTCAGGCAACACCGTCTGACTGTCGGGGCCCAGCCAGAAGCCCGGGGCGGACGCGCCGCGCCCCAGAGATATGAGCGAGGGAGACGGGCCGTCAAACAAGTAATCCCCCCTTTCGTAAGCACGTGCGTAGTCTACAGGCCAGAGCGTGAACGCATTCGTGTCATACGGCACCCAGACGCTGTCATCGCCGGGGTTATACACGCGGATGTCGATATAGGCGGTATCGTTAACGAGCACCGTGTCGACCGGGTGCACCTGCGAAAATTCGAGCGGGATCTCAACGAGATCGACCGGGGTTCCGCCGCAGGCCACAAGGCTTAGCAGGATCGCCGTGCACATCGCGGCGACTAATGCTCTCCGGTGGAAACGATTTGTCTCTGCGGCCACTACGCGCTCCTTCGTGCTCATCGACAAATCAGTATACATTTCAAACGGTTGAGTTGCAAGCGTTGAGGATCGCACCCCACCATAAATAGCGGGCCACCCAGGACACAAAAAAGCCCGCCTGAATCAGGCGG
>CAYPYM010000139.1:0-7298 GCA_964414435.1 uncultured Ignavibacteriales bacterium
TTAGAGCGTTCGGTTCACATCCGAGAGGTCACTGGTTCGAGTCCAGTATTGCCCAGTTTCTTTGACAGATAGAGAGCTATGATTCGACGTTCCGATAAAATCATCTTTGGCCTTCGCGTCTGCCCCGCCGCAATCCACGGGGGGGACCGAAGCCGGCGAGTGAAAACTAAGCGCATTCGACCAGTCAGACTGGCGGATGCGCTTTTTGCTTATGGAGTCCGCGATGAACAATCCACAGCCCCTGAAGGAGAACGCGATGCAGAGTGATATCGAGCTGCTGCTCAAGTTACAGGTGATCGACTACGACCTGGGCGAACTTGAGCGGTCCAAGGAGTATCTCCCCGACATGATGGCCAACCTGCACCGGGAGATCGACGAGGCCAAAGCCAAGCTCGAATCGACTCAGAAAACCCTCGAGGAATCAAACGTCGCCCAGAAAAACCTCGAGATCGAAATCAAGGCCAAGGAAGAAAGCCTGGCCAAGTATCAGCAGCAGATGATGACCATCAAGACGAACAAGGAGTACGACGCGCTGGTGGCCGAGATCGACGCGGTCAAGGCGACGATCGCTGAAAGGGAACGTGAACTGCTGCAAGCCATGGAACGGATCGAACAGCTCGACAAGGAAATCCCGGAGCTGGAACAGCGTCTCGAGCAGGTCAAGGAGAACAACGAAAAGCAGCTTGAGATTCTCCAGCAGAAGATCGACTCGATCGGCGACACCGTCGGCAGCAAAAGAGACGAGCGCCAGGGCATCATCCAGGATATCCCGCGCCGGACGATGTCGGTGTACGAACGGGTCCGCAAGGGCAAGGGCGGCTCGGCCGTCGTGGCCGTGAAAAAGCGCTCCTGCAGCGCCTGCCACAAAGCCCTCACCCCGAAACTCGTCCAGGAAATCCGCCGCGCCGACCGCATCTACACCTGCGAAAACTGCGGCCGCATGCTCTTCTGGGACGACGATATCTCGAACTGACGGCGATCAAAGGAGGTAAGGGAAGCGCCCCCGCTGCAAACAGATGGCCAGGATTATCGAAAACTACGGACTGACGTTTGACGACGTCCTGCTTGTCCCCGCCCATTCGGCGGTGCTGCCGCGCGAGACCGACGTCTCGACCAGCATCGGACCCGATCTGACCCTGAACATTCCGATTGTCGCCGCCGCCATGGATACGGTGACCGAGTCACGGCTGGCGATCGCGCTCGCCCGCCAGGGCGGAATCGGGGTGATTCACAAAAACATGTCCCCGGCCGAGCAGGCCGGCGAGGTGGACAAGGTGAAGCGATCCGAATCGGGCATGATTGTCGACCCGATCACGCTCCCTCCGGACAAGACGATCGGCGACGCCCTCGACGCCATGCACCGGTTTTCGATCTCCGGTATCCCGATCACCGAGGACGGCCGGCTGGTCGGTATTCTGACCAACCGCGACCTCCGCTTCCAGAAAGACCCCCACGCCCGGATCGCCGATATTATGACCAAGGACAACCTCGTCACAGTCAGCGAGGGGACCGATCTCGATGTCGCCAAAGAGATTCTCCATAAGCACCGGATTGAAAAAGTCCTGATTGTGGACGAAAACTACATGCTCAAGGGCATGATCACGGTCAAGGACATCATGAAGAAGATCCAGTATCCGAACGCCTGCAAGGATTCCCGCGGGCGGCTTCGGGTAGCCGCGGCGGTCGGCGTGAGCGAGCTCGAGGAACGGGCCGAGGCGCTGATGGCCGCCGGGGTCGACATGCTCGTGGTCGACAGCTCCCACGGGCACAGCCAGGGCGTGCTCAGTGCAGTCGCCCTTTTGAAGAAAAAATACTCGCAAATCCCCCTCATGGCAGGTAATATTGCTACTAGCGAGGGGGCCAAAGCGCTCATCGACGCCGGCGCCGACTGTGTCAAGGTCGGTATCGGCCCCGGGTCGATCTGTACGACCCGTATCGTCACCGGCGCCGGAGTGCCCCAGGTGACGGCTATTCTCAACGCGGTCGAAGAGGCCGCCCGCCGCGGGATCCCGATTGTCGCCGACGGCGGCATTCGCTTCAGCGGCGATATCACCAAAGCGCTCGCCCTCGGCGCGCAGGCGGTGATGATCGGATCGCTTTTTGCCGGCACCGACGAGTCGCCGGGCGAAACGATCCTGTACGAGGGCCGTTCGTTCAAGGTGTATCGCGGAATGGGCTCGGTCGGCGCCATGAAACGCGGCAGTTCCGACCGCTACTTCCAGGAGCACCAGGACGAGGCGTCCAAGTTTGTTCCGGAAGGGATCGAGGGCCGGGTGCCCTATAAGGGCCCGCTGGCCGACACCGTGTTCCAGATGGTCGGGGGTATCCGGGCCGGCATGGGGCTGTGCGGCGCACCGAACCTGAAGGCGCTGTACGAAAATTCGACGATGGTGAAAATCACCCAGGCGGGCGTGCTCGAATCGCACCCCCACTCGGTGCCGATCACCAAGGAAGCGCCCAATTACCGCCGCGTGTATTAAGCCGCGACGGTCGGGGCGTGATGGAATCGACGTTGGTTGTTTTTTAATATAAACGGAAGCTTGTGCAAGTAGGAGAAACAGTCGCGCTTTAAACGAACAGTCTAAAGTGAGGAAAGTCCGAGCTCCAAAAGATCAGGGCGCCCGGTAACACCGGGGCGGAGTGATCCGACGGAAAGTGCCACAGAAACTATACCGCCCGTTTCGGCGGGTAAGGGTGAAATCGTGGTGTAAGAGACCACGACTGCGCCCGGCAACGGGTGTAGTGGGTAAACCCCGCCCGGAGCAAGGCCAAATAAGGGAACAGGGGTTGATCCGCCCCGTTACGATTCCCGGGTGGGCCGCGCGGAGCCGCCGGGTAACCGGCCGGCCAAGATAAATGACTGTTACCCGCCGTTGGCGGGGACAGAACTCGGCTTATTTCCTGCTTCCAAGCCTTCATAAATCCTATGGAGGCTGCCATGAACGTGGCGCACCGGTCGAAGCCGCTGAAATGGGTTGTCGCCGACGAGCCCGACCCCCGGCTTGTCGATGACCTCTCGGCGGGGACCGGCATACCGAAGAACGTTGTCAAGATTCTCATCAATCGGGGTATCACCGACCCCGAAGAGGTCGACAAGTTCCTCAACCCCAAACTGTCCGATCTGACCGATCCGTTCAGTATGGCGGGTATGACATCCGGCATCGAACGAGTCACCAAAGCGCTTTTCAACAACGAGCGAATCACCATCTACGGCGACTACGACGTCGACGGCATCACCGCCACGGCCCTCCTGTACATGGTGCTCAACAAACTCGGCGCCCAGGTCGACTTCTACCTGCCGAACCGTCTCACCGAGGGATACGGCCTGTCGAAAGACGGAATCGACGAATCCAAAAAACACGGGGTCAGTCTCATCATCACGGTCGATACCGGGATCACCGCGGTGGAGGAGATCAACTACGCCAACTCGCTCGGTATCGACGTGATCGTCACCGACCACCACGAGCCGGGCATGGAGTATCCCAAGGCGTACACCATCATCAACCCGAAACAGGCGGTCTGCGACTACAAGAGCGAGCTGTCCGGGGTCGGCGTGGCGTTCAAGTTCTGCCAGGCGCTCTACGCCGCGCTCAACCAGGACGAACGCGAGCTTGAGGAACACCTCGATCTCGTCGCGCTCGGCACCGCGGCCGATATCGTGCCGCTGGTCAACGAGAACCGCATCCTGACCAAGTTCGGGATCAAGCAGATCGCCCGGACCACCAAGCCGGGGCTGAAGTCGCTCACTTTTGTGGCGGGCCTGATGGGCAAGGATATCTCGACCGGGCAGGTCGTGTTCATTCTTGCGCCCCGTATCAACGCGCTCGGCCGTCTCGGCGACGCCGGCAACGCGATCCGGCTGCTGGCCACCCGCGACGAACGCACCGCCGCCGAAATCGCCCGCAAGCTCGACAGCGAAAACAAGCGCCGGAAGGAAATCGACGAGACCACGCTTCAGGAGGCGCTGCGCCAGATGGAGGAAGTGGTTGATATCGAGGCCGACCGCGCGATCGTGCTCGCCGAGGACGGCTGGCACCAGGGCGTGATCGGAATCGTCGCCAGCCGCCTGGTGGAACGCTTCCACCTGCCGACCGTGATGATCTCGATCGTCAACGGCGAGGGCAAGGGCTCGGCCCGCTCGATTCCCGGTTTCCATCTCTGCGAAGCGCTCAAGGAGTGCGAGCACCTGCTGATCCGCTACGGCGGTCACAAGTACGCCGCCGGTCTGTCGATCGCACCCGACCAGGTCGAGGAATTTCGCCACAAATTCGTCGAGGTGTCGAACCGGATCCTGTCCGAGGACGACATCACGCCGAAGATGCACATCGATCTCGAAATCGAGCTGACCGATATCGACGACAACTTCATGCACTCGATCGAGGCGTTCGCGCCGTTCGGCCCGCAGAACATGCGGCCGGTCTTCCTGACCCGCAACTGCGAGGTCGCCGGGCAACCCTACGTGGTCGGCAACAACCACCTCAAGATGCGGGTGCGCAAGGGCGACGCCCTGTTCGACGTGATCGGATTCGGCTTCGGCGATCAGGCACGCATGATTTCGGCGCGCGGTTGCCTGGTGGATATCGTCTACGTGGTTGAGTACAACACCTACAACGGCGTGACGCGGAAGCAGATTCGCCTGAAAGATATCCGCCTCACCGCCGGCACCGGACCGTCGCCGTATTGATTCGACGATGAGCGTACTGGAACGATTTCAGCAGGGCGATATCCGCGCCCTTTCGCGGATCGTCTCGTTTGTGGAGGATCAGGAGGCGGGGTATCGCGACTTGCTCGGCCGGCTCTATAAGGACGCCGGCCGCACCCTGCGGATCGGGATCACCGGTCCGCCCGGCGCGGGCAAGTCGACCCTGGTCAACGGCCTGGCCCACGAACTGCTCAAAGACGAGAAACGGGTCGGCATCATTGCGGTCGACCCGACCTCGCCGTTCACCGGCGGCGCCCTTCTCGGCGACCGCGTCCGCATGCACGAGTTTCCCTCCGACGGCCGCGTGTATTTCCGCTCCATGGCCACCCGGGGCGCTACCGGCGGTCTCGCCAGCGCCACCAACAACGTCACGGTCGTGTACGACGCCTTCGGGTTCGATATCACCCTGATCGAGACGGTCGGGGTGGGGCAGGTCGAGCTGGATATCATCAACGCCTGTGATGTCGTGATTGTCGTGATCGTGCCCGAGTCGGGCGATTCGGTGCAGACGATGAAGGCCGGTCTTATGGAGATCGCCGATATCTTCTGCGTCAACAAGGCCGACCGTCCGGGAGCCGAGCGGATCGCGATGGAGCTCCGGCATGCGATCGATACGAAGAAGGCGCGCGAGGGGGCGTGGCGGATTCCGATTGTCAGCACCGAGGGGATCAATCGCAAAGGGATCGACAAGCTGCTCGGCAAGGTGAACGAATTTGTCGCGTGGGCGCATGAGGCGGGGCAGTTCGAGAAGCACCGTCGCAATCAAATCCGCAACCAGATCGTGAACGTGCTGCGGTACCGGTTCCAGATGGAGTTTATCGACCGATTGCAGCAGGGGGACGAGTTTACGGCGCTGCTCGACCGCATTTACAATCACGAGGCCGATCCGTATTCGGTGGGGGACGGGCTCTACAAAAAATACTGCCGCACGAACGGAGACTAGACCGTCAGGTCACAATCCGCCGAAGGCGGATCAGGACCTGACGGAACGTTTAACGCCCTCTTTAGTACATGTCATCTCCGCGAAAGCGGAGATCCAAGATCGTTGCGGCGGATCCTTTGATCCGCCGCTTTTCTTTGGGTTGGAGAGGGGCACCGTCAGATCACACCGCGCTCCGCGCGGCAGGATCTGACGGAACACCTTTCGGGTGCTTCTCTCTGGCGCGTTTCGTGACTTTGCACCACTGACAAGCTCGCCTTGTCAGTGCGTCTTTCACCCCAATCGAAGAGGACACGGCCACGCAAAGCTTGACCGTGGCACAAATATAATCGATCTTTCAGTAGTACACCCATTCGGAGCAAACGTTATGGGAATCTGGGACAAGATTTCAGCCGGTCGCGACCGCTCGCGGTTCGAGGCGCTCGTAAACGCCGGTCTCTATGAAGACGCCGTGGTAATCGCCGAGAGGGGAAATGTCGAGCCGGACCGGGTCGCGGTTGCACGGGAGAAACTGGCGATCGCCGATGCCATCCGCAACTGCGCTGCCGGCAATCTCGCGGCCGAAGTGCAGGGCAAGATCGATACGCTCTTCGAGCGCGCGTTAGAAGGCACCGGGACGTTCTCCACTTCGCAGTCACTGGCGCTGCGGGCGCGGGTGCGAACACTCCTTCGTAATAATCAAATCGATCAGGCGGTCGACCTCGCCGCCCACATCCCCGATCGAGAAGTGCAGGCGCAGGCGTTTCGCTGTATCGCCGGCGCGGTTGCACCGGAACATCCCGCCGATGCGATCACGATGATCGCGGCAATGCCTAATATGCGCTACCGTCAGGAGGAACTTCGCAACCTCTGCTTCTCGCGGCTGATCCTTCGCGACTTCAAGACCGCCCACGATATCGCCGCCGGCCTCCCGGAGAAGGCCGAGAGCGAGCTGTCTTATCGCCTGCGTCAGGCTGCTCATATCAATCTGGTGAAGCTCATTTTCAACGATCCGCCCAAGGCCGAGTGGCACGAGGTGGTCGGGTTTATCGAGAAGTATCACACGCGACCGGACGAGGCCACCGAGGTGGCCGAGCACCCCTCGGACGAGTTCCAGCTTCCAATGGCGCTGCTGTACTGCGTGATCGGTCGGATCGAAGCCGCCGCCGAGCGGCTCAACCGGTTTCCGCTCCTTTCGATGGAGCACGGCCGGATGCAGCGCGGACTGTTCGGCACCGTGGCCATGAGCCTGGCTTACGCCGGACGCGGCGACCAGGCGCGACAGTTCCTCGCCGGCTACTCCGGGCCGCTGCTGTTCGAGGCCGAGGCTCATCTAATGGGCCATTTCGCTTTCCCGATGCACGCCTACCGCGAGTTTGCCGCCCGGGTCGATCAGGGGAAGATCCCCGAACATTCGTTGGGCGACTGCGGCTCCACGCTCGGCCTTCTGGCGCTGGAGCTGGTCGCGATGAACGAACCGAACGAAGCGAGCGCGATGGTGGCGGCGCTCTCGGACAAGGAGATCAGGCGGGTGACGGTGGGGCAGACAGTCGATTTCGTCCACGAAGTCCTGCACGCACCCGTCGTGTGATCATCTCTCGCGCAGCCTGCGGCTGTTTTTCCCTGGCGCGGGTGAGAGGGGCTGCCGGTCACCCTTCGACAGGCTCAGGGTGACGG
>CAYPYM010000140.1:0-7286 GCA_964414435.1 uncultured Ignavibacteriales bacterium
CGGAACTGGTATTCGGTGATGGCTGGGGTAAACCGTCGAAGCTGGTCACGAACTGAGAGTGAGACTGTTGAGGTCTGATACCCTGTCAAGCGGGCGAATCAAATCGATCCGCCCGTTTTTGTGTGCAAGCAATCGGGCGGCAGGGGCTACTTGACATAGCTGCTTAGAAAGCGCTAGGTTGACCCATGGCAATTTCCGGAAGATTCTCGATCAATGCTTCCCGGCTGATTCTGAGCGGGATCATGCTCCTGACAACCCTGCTGCTATCGTGCACCGGCGGCGGGATCCAGGTAATCGAAAACGAACAAACCGGGGTAACGGTCTATCGGCTGTCCGGAGTCTACGCCGGTTTGAATAAGAAGGTCGGCGGATCGTACGGCCAGGTTGATTTCGGCGCGGAGAAGCGGATCGAAACACGCCCGGATGACACCCTCTATGCCCTCTTTGCCGCTCCGCTCGTGCTGGGCGGACTAAATGTCGCTGTTGGTGATCGGTTGGAATTCGTGATCGACCGCGACACGGTCGAGATACCGTGTACGCGCGTCCTGCAGGCGAAGCGGGGGATCCAGATGGGCAATCCGGTGACCGGCCGGGGGCAGTACTATCTGGAGACGCTGCGATACGAGGTCGATCCGAGCGTCCTGCAGCGAATCGCCTTTGCCGGGTCGGTCACGTATACGATCCACGGTCGGGACAAGGATCTTCCGGGGGAATTCACGGCCGGCAACCTCAAGCGTTTCCGGTCGTTCTACGAGCAGTATGTTTTCCGCAAGGGAGACTGATCACAGGCCGAATCCGGCCGACACGCTTCCCTGAATAATCCAGTAGGACGCATCGAACGTGTCCGTCTCGTTTATCACGTTGTCGATAACGGCGCGATCGAACGTGATCGAGTGATACTCGACACTCACGCTGAACATGTAATACCGATAGATCTTGCTGATCTCCGCCCCGAACAGGTTCTTGTCGCCGCCGGAAAACCCCTGCCCGAAATCGTCGAGATAGGTTGCGGTGCCCTTGCCGAACATGAGGAAGGTCGCCACCGAGGGATCGTCGTACAACGCGAAGAACGGGTTGAATTTTGCCAGCCATTCGTCGGAGTCGATCGCCATGTCGATCTCGGCCGAGTTGGCCACGCCGCCGTCGTAAAAAAGCTTGTGCCCCACGCCGCGTTCGAGACGGTACTCGAACTGAACGATATTGCGGATGCCGGTGCGGATCGAATACGCGAAGTCGACCCCGACATTGGTCAGATCGTAGGCGACCCCGAGCTGGTCGTCGATGTAGTTCTGCATGTCGGATGAGCTGAGGACGGCGATACCGATCCCGGCGCTGCCGTGCAGGTAGGCGATTTCCGGGTACGGCGGGCGGCCGTCGTCGGCCGAGGCGGTGGCGGCGAGGCTTATCAGGATGACGGCAACGGCCACGATGAAATTGCCGATGGTGCGAGAAGTCAGATTCATGCACGTTCCTTTTGGCCGCTCGGCAGGTCGAGCCGAACGCCGGTTTGAGGCGGATGTAGCGAATATAGCACATGCGTCGGTGCCGCGCTATCGAAACTGAAACCTGGATGTCGGGAGAGTCAGAGTCCGGGCTGCGGGACTATTCCACCAGCATGAATGCTTCGGAGAGATAATCGAGCATATCGGGGGCGGTCATCGAACGGCGACCGCGGTCGGCGGCGGCAAAGTCGCCCGCCATGCCGTGGACATACACCGCGCATACGGCGGCGTCGATCGCGCTCATCCCCTGCGCCAGCAGCGATCCGATTGCACCGGTCAGGACATCGCCGGTGCCGCCGCACGCCATGCCGTCGTTGCCGGTCGGATTGAGATAGCAGGCGCCGCCGGGATCGGCGATCAGGGTCGGACTTCCCTTCAGCACCAGCACGCAATTGAGCCGGGCGGCGGTCGCTCGCGCGAGGCTGATCCGTTCGTGGATATGGTTCGGCACACTCTCGCCGGTGAGCCGCTTGAACTCGCCCGGATGCGGCGTCAGGACCAGCGGGGCCTTATGTTCGCGGGCGGCGATCAGGTCGACATGACCCTCGAAGGCATTGAGCGCGTCGGCATCGACCACCGCCGGTTTATCAAGGTTCGGAACGAGGCGGCGCATCAACTCAAATGTTTCGCGATGCCGTCCGATACCGGGACCGATCGCAAGCGCTTCGTGTTCGGCGGCGAGCGAACGAATCTCACCCAGCGCGCGAAGGGCCAGCGCGCCCTTTCTCGCGACATCGGGCAGCGGATGCGAGGTCGCTTCGATCACCGTGCCGGCGATGATCGGCAGTACCGTAGTCGGACAGGCGACCTTGACCAGCCCGCAGCCGGAGCGATAGGCCGAGCGCGCCGCGAGCGCGGCCGCCCCGGTCATGCCGAATGAGCCGGCCACGATGAGCACCTTGCCGAACGTCCCCTTGTGGCCGTCGGTCGGGCGGTCGGGCAGGCGGTCGGCAACCATCGGCACCGTGATCAATTCAACCGGCAGTTCGAACTTAGTGATCACCTCGGGGGGCACACCGATCGGGACCGTCTGCACCTCGCCCGCCAGCTCGCGCCCGGGTGAGACGTAGAGGCCGTACTTGGGCAGGGCGAGCGTGAAGGTGTGTTCGGCGCGCACCACGGCGCCTTCATGCGTGCCGGTGTCGGCGTTCAGGCCGGACGGCATATCGATCGAAATGACCGTGCAACCGTGGCGGCGATTAATGTACTCGATGATCTCCCCGGAAAGACCGCGCGGGGCGCCGGAGAAACCGGTGCCGAAGATGCCCTCGATAATGTACTCGGCGTCGAGGACTTCGGGCAGATCGTCGACCGCCGTGATCTCGATCATGCGAAGGCCCAGTTCCTGGGTGCGCTTGTAGTTGAGGAGGGCATCGTCGGAGAGCTTGTCGGGCGGCCCGAGATAATAGATGACGACATCGGCGCCCATGTGCGACAGATACCGCGCGACCACGTAACCGTCGCCGCCGTTGTTCCCCTTGCCGCAGAAGACGGCGACCGAGGCGCTGTCGACATCGTGCATGACATGGGCGGCGATTCGCTCGGCGATTCCGCGCCCGGCGTTTTCCATCAGTTCGGGGCCGGGAATGCCGTGAGAGTCGATCGTCTCGCGATCGATCTGCTGCATCTGTTCCGAGGTCACCAGTTTCATCGGCGGGCTATTTCTTCTTCCGCGTTTTCACTTTGGTGAGCTTCTGCTTGCTGCAGTCGGTCTGCTCGGCGCCGATCTTGTCGAGCGCGTAGCGCACCGCCGGAAGCGCCTCGGCGAAGAACTTGAATTTGATCGCTTTCTTGATTTCCGACGGAATCTCGACGATGTCCTTGCGATTTTCTTCGGGCAGTATCACGGTGTTGATTCCGGCCCGGTAGGCGGCGAGCAGTTTCTCTTTGAGGCCGCCGATCGGCAGGATCAGCCCGCGCAGGGTGATCTCCCCGGTCATGGCAAGGCACGATTTCACCGGGCGGCCGGTGTAGAGCGACGCCAGCGCGACGACCATCGTGATACCGGCCGAGGGACCGTCTTTCGGCGTGGCGCCGGCCGGGACATGGATATGGATCTCGGTCGTTTCGAATTTTTCCGGCGGGATATTGAGTTCCTCGGCGTTGGACCGGATGAACGACAGCGCGGCCTGGGCCGATTCTTTCATGACATCGCCGAGCTGGCCGGTGAGAGTCAGGCCGGAACGCTTGGAGGTCATCGAGGTCGCCTCGATAAAGAGCAGTTCGCCGCCGACCGACGTGTACGCCAGCCCCGGCACGATCCCCACCTGGCCGCCGCGTGAGAGCACCTCGCGGACGAATTTCTGCGGGCCGAGCATTTTCGGAATCTGCTTGTCGGACACCGTAATCTTCTTGTGCGAACCGGTGGCGATTTTGCGCGCCGCCTTGCGACAGACCGACGCGATCTCGCGCTCGAGATTGCGCAGTCCGGCCTCGCGCGTGTAACCGTCCATGATCGCCTTGATCGCGGAGTCCTCGAATTCGAGATGCGACTTGTTCAGCCCGTGGTTCTCGATCTGCTTCGGGATCAAATGCCGCTTGGCGATTTCCATCTTCTCGAGATCGGTGTAACCGGGGATCTGGATAATCTCCATGCGGTCGCGAAGCACGGCCGGAATCGGCTCGAGCCAGTTGGCGGTCGTGATGAACATGACTTTCGAGAGATCGAACGGCACCTCGAGATAGTGATCGGAGAACGTATCGTTCTGTTCCGGGTCGAGAACTTCGAGCAGCGCCGAGGATGGGTCGCCGCGGAAATCAGCCCCGAGCTTGTCGACCTCGTCGAGCATGATCACCGGGTTGTTCGAACCGCAGCGCTTGATCGACTGGATGATCCGACCGGGCATGGCGCCGATATAGGTCCGGCGATGGCCGCGGATCTCGGCCTCGTCGCGCATGCCGCCGAGCGAGACACGGGCGAACTCGCGCCCGATCGCGCGGGCGATCGACCGTCCGAGCGACGTCTTCCCCACGCCGGGCGGGCCGGCGAAACAGAGAATCGGTCCCTTGATATCGTCTTTGAGCTTGCGCACCGCGAGATATTCGAGGATGCGGTCCTTGACCCGCGCCAGATCGTAATGGTCCTCGTCGAGCACCTTCTTCGCCTTGCGCAGATCGAGCTTGTCCTCGGTCGACTTGCTCCACGGCATGCTGACCAGCCAGTCGAGATAAGTGCGCGAGACGGTGTATTCGGCCGACGACGGATTCATGTGCGAGATGCGATCGACTTCCTTGCGGGCCGCCTGTTCGGCCGCCTCGGGCATCTCGGCTTCCTGGATCTTGCGTTCGAATTCCTCGATTTCGGAGATCTCTTCGCCGCCGCCGAGTTCTTTCTGAATCGCTTTGAGCTGTTCGCGGAGAATGTAATCGCGCTGCGATTTGCCCAGCTCGGTGGCCGCCTGCGCCTGGATCTTCTGCGAGAGCTGCAGGACCTCGATCTCTTTCATGAGAGCCTGGAACAGCTTGTTCATCCGCTTGACGACATTGGGCTCCTCGAGGAACTCCTGCTTCTGCTGAATCGGGACATTCAGATTAGACACGACGAAGTCGGCCAGTTTCGACGGTGTATCCTGGTTGATCGCCGAGACGTGGAATTCCTCGGTCAGGTACGGCGCCAGCTCGACCAGCTGTTTGATCTTCTCGAGGATACTGCGCTGGATCGCCTCGAGCTTGACCGTGTCCTGCGAGATTTCCTTGATCTCCTCCACCTCGGCCATCATGTAACGGTCGGTGTGGGTGAACGACTTGATGCGGATACGCGACAGCCCCTGGATCAGAAACCGCACAGTGCCGTCGGGGAAGCGGAGCATCTTGAGAATGGAGCCGGAGCAGCCGATCGTGTAGAGATCCTCCGGGCCGGGGTTTTCCTTCTCGGCATCTTTCTGCAAAAACAGGCCGATGCGCGATCCGCGCATAAGGGCCTCATCGACCAGGCGCGCCTGCTCGGCGTCCTGAATCATGAGCGGCACGACCAGGTAGGGGTAGACGATCGTTCCCTTGAGGGGGAGAATCGGCAGGACCCTCGAGTCCAGGATCTGCAGCTTTTCGTCGGTCTGATCAGACTTTTCTATGGTATCGGTCACTTCTTCCTCGCCTTGGGTATTCGGATAGTGTCCCTGTCTATACATGTTCGCCACGGAGGTGGCGTCTTTCCAACAAAAACAATTAAACGGCGATATTGTTCGCCAAAGCTGCGGGTGGCCCTACACGTTGAACCGGAACAAGATAACGTCACCGTCCTGGACGATGTACTCCTTGCCTTCGAGCCTCGTCTTGCCGGCCGCCTTAAGCGCCGCGGCGGTTTTGTAGGTGACATAGTCGTCGTAGGCGGTGACCTCGGCGCGGATAAAGCCGCGCTCGATGTCGCTGTGGATTACCCCGGCCGCTTTCTGGGCGTTGGTGCCGTTGCGAATCGTCCAGGCGCGGACCTCCGGCTTGCCGGCGGTCAGGAATGAGACGAGCCCGAGCAGAGCGTATGACTTTTGTATGACCTGTTCGACCGCCGGGGTGGCGATCCCGAGATCGTCCATGAAGGCTTTGCGGTCGGCTTCGTCGAGCGTGACCAGCTCCATTTCGATCGAGCCGCACATCACGGCGATATCACGCTTGCCGGGGCTGATATACGAGGCGTGTTCGGCGGCAATCTGCTCGGCGCGGTCGAGTTTGTCCTCGGCGATATTGAGCACGATCAGAAGCGGCTTGAGCGAGAGGAAGGTGTATCCCCGCAGCGCCTTCTCGTCGTCATCGGCGAGGCCGAGTTCGATCAGCGGCTTCTCCGCGTCAAGATGGGTGCGGCACTTCTCGAGCAGATCGATTTCATGCGCGGCCGACTTGTCGCCGGTCAGCTTCATCTTGCGTTGTTTCTTCTCGAGATTGCTTTCGATAATGGCCTGGTCCGAGAGAATCATTTCGTCGATCATGTCGCGGATATCACGGCCGGGGTTGGCGTCGGGCGAGAAAGCGTCGACCACCACCAGCAGCGCGTCCATCATGCGCACCTCGGGGTTGATCTCGAGTTCGCCGCCGGCCTCCTTGCCCTTGCCGGAGAAACCGGGGGCATCGAGAAATTCGATCTCGGCGGGCGTGATTTTTTTGGGATCCTCGATTTCCGCGAGGACATCGAGACGTTTATCCGGGACCTTGACGATCGCCCGGTGGGAGGCCTGGCTGTAGTCGCCGACCGCTTCCTGCTGGCCGGAGGCGGCGTTGAAGACGGTGGTCTTGCCGGCCTGCGGTTTTCCGATAATGCCTAATTTCATAGGGGCGCAAGATAGGGAGACGGAAGCACTTTGGCAAGGGGCCGGCGGCCCTTTGTCCCAAAGCCTCGGATCAGGAAACTCGCCGATTTCTGGCGACGCCATACCAGAGGCCTAGGTCAGTATGGGCCCTTAACGAAGTGGATTCGGGGCTGCGACACGTGAGCTTACCGATATCGCAAAGGCGAGCCTTGACGCAGAGAAGGCGGTAGTTTATTCTGTATTCGGCGGGAGAGCAACGCGGGTGAATGACTGCGCGCTTCAACCACACGTCTTTTGAGATTGTTCACATTCATGCGGCAGTACGTGGGAGGATTCGGGATGTCAAAGCGGATTTTTCTTTTGGTGCCCTTCTTCGGGCTCTTGGCGATGCTTGGGCAGAATTGTGGCGCTCCGGCCGTGGGAACGACTTCGACCCCAGAAACGAAGTTCGAAATCAGGCGGGCGGCGTTATCCCTTCTACAGAGCTACGTCGATGGAGACGCAGAAGCGTTTATTTCGGGACTGGATTCGGGAATCGTTGACATAG
>CAYPYM010000141.1:0-7274 GCA_964414435.1 uncultured Ignavibacteriales bacterium
AAGCCGATCGGCAGCCATAGAGAACGCGACCGAACATATAGAGCGACAAACAGCAGCGTCACACCGACGGCGGCGACGAGCAGTTGAACCACGTCCCATACGCCCATCTGCTTCAGGTTGCCCAGGTGCATCGCACCAAAATACAGCCCGCCGACAAGCGCGGCTTTCAGCCAGCCCCATCGAGCGGCCCACTCGCGGACAACCATCCCCCGAAACGTGGATTCTTCCACAAAGCCCACGAAGGCCATAAAGAGGAAGTCGCCGAGCAGTACTTCGACGATTTGTCCGCCGGTGAGCTGAGATGAGTGGGCGGCGATCTGAGCGTGCCCCCAGAGTCTCTCGATTGCGACAACCGCAAAGGCCATGACGAGGCCGGCCGCTATGCCGGACACGATGAGGACCGGTCGGAAACCCAGTCGCATCCAAGTGAAGTCGCGACGCCACAGCCAGCGGATCGCGAGCAGCCCGAGCGGAATGCCGATCAGCGCCGTGCCGAGCCCGTTTCCGAGAATGGCGCCCGGGTTGGTCGTTGAGCCGGTCAAGAGACTCTTGAAGGAGGTTCCGCCCAGCAGTGATCCGGTGAATTTCCCGACAAACTGGGAGAGGTTCAGGACCACAAACAGACCAAGACTCCAGACAAGGACCAGAAGGGGGTGTCTCGATTTGAATTCCATGTAACGCTCAGCTCCCTGACATGACGTGAATGATTCGTTGCTTTCGATTGCGGAACCGTCCGGATGTTGCTGGTACCTCGAGTTTATACACACCCCGCGAGCACCCTTCGGGTGTTTTTCTCCGGCGGGTGTGGGAGGTCGGGGGAGGTCGAAACATGGTGCCGCTGACACCCTTCGGGTGCCTCTCCCCGGCGCGGGTCGCGGTCCTGGTGCCACTGATATGGAAACGGCAGGCCGGAGGGCCTGCCGTTTTGGTCTGCGACCGGATGCGGTCGATCGGTTTATTTGAACCGTTTCGGCCGGCGGGCTTCCCACTCAACCACGATCGGGCTGGCGACGAAGACCGAGCTGTAGGTTCCGACCACGACGCCGAGGACCATCGCGAGCGAGAAGGTGCGGAGCACCTCGCCGCCGAGCAGGAACAGCGAGAGGGCGACGGCGAGGGTCGTGCCGGAGGTATTGATGGTCCGGCTGAGCACCTCGTTGATCGAGCGGTTGACGGCGTTGGCGAATTCGCCTTTGGTCCGCCATTTTTTCAGGTTCTCGCGGATACGGTCGTACACCACGACGGTGTCGGTGAGCGAGTACCCGGCTAAGGTGAGTAAGGCGGTCACCATCAGGAGGTCGAACTCGAATCCGAGGAGGAACATGATGCCGAGCACCGCCAGGACATCGTGGAAGGTCGCGATCGCGGCGGCGATGCCGGAGCGGAAGTCGAACCGGATCCAGATGTAGATGATGATGCCGATCAGTGACAGCAGCACCGCTTTCTGGGCGTCGGTGCGGAGGGTCTGCCCGACGGCGGGGCCGATGATGTGTTCCGAGACGATGTCGAACTTGTTGTCCGGGAAGGCGTCGTTGATCGCCTTCTCCATGGCGTCGAGCCGTTGCTGACCCTCGCCCTGTTTTTCGGGGCGCTTGGTCTTGACGATATAGGCGTTGGGTTTCTCGAAGTCTTCGAGCCGGGTGATCTGAGCGTCGGGTACGACCGGGGTGATCGCGGCGCGCAGGTCGGCCGTGGCGACCGGCTGCTCGAAGGCGCCGTACACCATCACGCCGCCGGCGAAGTCGATGCCGAGGTTGGCCTTGCCTGTCCAGACCATAACGAAGGCGAACAGGCCGAGGGCAATCAGCGCGCCGGAGATCACGAAGGCGATCTTGCGGGCGCCGATGAAGTTGATATTGGTATCGGGTATTATTCTGAACATGGTTTCCGATTACTCCGTGTTAAATGCTGAGCGTCTTGTACGCTTTGCGAATATCGAAGATCTGCTTGGTGATGACATAAGCCGTGTACAGCGAAATCGTGATACCCCAGAAGAGCGTGACGGCAAAGCCTTTCACGGGTCCGGAACCGAGCAGGAACAGGGCGCCGGCGGTGATCAGGGTGGTCACGTGCGAGTCGAAGATGGCGACAAAGGCGCGGTCGTAACCGGCGTCGATTGCCGCCCGCACCGTTTTGCCGGTGCGTAACTCTTCTCGTATTCGCTCGAAGATCAGCACGTTGGAGTCGACGGAAATACCCATCGTGAGAATGATACCGGCGATACCGGGCATGGTCAGGGTCGCCCCCAGTCCGGCCATGACGGCCAGCAGGAAGAAGAGGTTGAAGACCAGACCGACATCGGCGATGAGGCCTGAAATCCGGTAGTAGAAGCCGATATAGGCGACCACGAGGATGAGGCCGATCAGGGCCGAGTAGAAGCCCTTGCGGATCGAGTCGGCGCCGAGGGTCGCGCCCACGACGTTCTTTTCGATGATCTCGACCGGGGCGGGCAGGGCGCCGGCTTTCAGGACGATTTCGAGGTTGCGGGCGTCCTCGAGGGTCGCGCCGGAACCCATCGTGATCTGGCCGTTGCGGCGGATCTTGCTGTTGATCATCGGGGCCGATTCAACCTTGTCGTCGAGCACGATCGCCAGCGGGTTGTCGATATTGGCGCCGGTGAGCTGGGCGAACCGGGCCGCGCCGTCGCCGGAGAGCGTGAAGTCGACGGTGAAGCCGCCGTACTGGTCGCGGCCGAGCGAGATGTTCTCGAGGTACTTGCCGAGGAACTGCACCTTCCGCTTGAGCATGTAGAGCACGTAGACCTGGCGCGATTCGCGGATTTCGGGGCGGGTCGACCAGTTGAAAGTGACGTCGATCGGGATGAGCTTCTGCACCTCGGGGAGCTTGAGCCAGCGGTCGATTTTCTCGCGGTCGCGGACGGAGACGTAGAAGCCCGGCCACGAGGCGTTGGTCCGGCTGTTGTACAAGCCGACCGAGAGGAGCGACGAGAACGGCTTGGTGTTGTCGACCCCCTCGAGATTCTCATCGAAGGCGAACTGGTCGAGGGTGTCCTCGCCGGTCGCGGCGGTGGTGTCGCCCATCAGCTCCTTGAGGACTTCGTTCGACGAGTTTTTCTCCGAGTCGGGTGTTTGCGACTGGAGTTGCTGGTCCTGGCCGGCCGCGGCCGGAGGGGTTTCGGTCTTGCCGGTGCGGGCCTGCTCGTAGGCGTACACGACCGAGTCGATCTTGTTCAGAATCAACTGGGCGTTGTCCATCGATTCGAGCAGTTTGAATTCGAGCAGCGCGGTCTGACCGATCAGTTCCTCGGCCCGGCTGGCGTCGGTGTAGCCGGGCAGATCGACGATGATGCGGTCGTTGCCGGATTTCTGGATTACCGGCTCGGCGACACCGAGACCGTCGATACGGTTCCGGATCACCTGGATGGCGCGGTCAACCGCGTCCTTGCGGGAGGCCTCATCGAGTTCCTCCATCTTGACCCGGAGCACGACGTGGATGCCGCCCTGGAGGTCGAGTCCGAGGCGGATCGCTTTCTGCTGCAGATGGAGCAGTTCGCCGGGCTGGTTTTCCTGAAGCTCGGTCCGTTCCTGGGGGGACATGGTCCAGAGCTTGAAGGTATCCCAGAAGGCAATGAGACCGGCGATGACGAGGACGATGGTCAGGCCGATACGCCAGTTGAACTTGGTCATACGGTACACCCTTTACGATTATATATTCTTACAGTACGGTAATTCTCGGATACGACGATGCGGGGACGGGCCGGGCGAAGCGTCCGGCGCGCCGGGTGAGGGACGGTCAGCTGGTGCCGGAAGGTTTGGCGCCGACCAGTGTAAACTGGCGGCCGAGCGCAGACGAGACCCGGAAGGTCGAGGTACACAGGGACGCGCGGTCCCGGTTATGGGAGATGTCCGCTCGCTGGTCGAGTCGGGCAAGACAGTCGAGGCTGAGACGGCGGCCGCTGTTGTCGGTTTTGACAATAAGCGGCAGAATCCAGTGGGTCGAGGAACCGTCGAGGGGGCGGCCGTCGGAGGTCATCCCTTCGTGCCCGGAGGTTGTCATGGGCACGGGGCAGTTGCAGAAGTAATTGTCGCCGGAGGGGATCGCCGCGTTGAAATCGGCCTTATTGGGGTTGACCGCCGTGGTGGCCACGGTATGGAGCGAGCCGAGCAGGACGACCAGGACGAGGGCGCCGATCAGCGATCCGCGGGCGGAGTCGAGCAGTGTCTGTATTTTCTTTCGGTCGATCATAGGGTTGCGCGAATATACCAAAAAAGCGTCGTTTGTCAACGTCAATCTTGTCCCGCCCGGTTGACACCGGCCGGCTCAGGCGGTAATATAACTACTTACCATAGTGTAAGATAAACGGTTCGGACCAGTAACTCCGGCAACCGGGAGGCCAGTATGTCCACGCCCAGAATCAGCCATATCTCCGCCGCTGCATTTGTCTGCAGCCTTTTGCTCATGGTGACCGCAGCCGGCAGCGCCGGAGCGGCCGAAAGCTACACGCTCGACAACGGGATGACCGTGATTCTCAAGGAGCAGCACGGTTCGCCCATGATCTCGAGCATGCTCTTTGTCCGTTCAGGGAGCAAATATGAGTCCCGATTCGAAAACGGAATTACCCATTTTCTGGAGCACCTG
The DNA here is from genome assembly GCA_964414435.1 of uncultured Ignavibacteriales bacterium. Lineage (GTDB taxonomy): Bacteria > Zixibacteria > MSB-5A5 > GN15 > FEB-12 > JAGNLV01. The sequence goes on from CAYPYM010000141.1 coordinate 4,600, forward strand.
CTTTTCGACGGCACGGCCAACCTGAGCCGGGAGCAGCTCGACAACTCGATCTCCGATCTCGGCGGCTATATCAACGCTTTCACGCGCAAAGAGCTGACCGCTTATCTCGTGCTCCTGCCGAAGCAGTATATCGACTACGGGATGAGCGTGCAGGCCGATATGCTGTTCAATTCGACCTTCCCCGAGTCGGAGATGGCCAAGGAGCGGAAGGTGGTGATCGAGGAGATCAAGCGCGACGCCGATGCTCCGGGGGCGCCGGCCGATGCGTTTTTCACCGAGAAGGCGTACGCCGGGACCGAGTACGGCCGCCCGGTGCTGGGGTACCAGGCGTTTATCGAGAATATCCCCCGCGACGCCGTGATCGCCTACTGGAAGCGGTACTATATCCCGCGCGACATGACCCTGCTGGTGATCGGTGATTTCGACTCGGCCGAGATGAAGAAGGAGGTCGAAAAGGTCTGGGGGCAGTTCACCGATACGGTGACGCCGATCGATTCAACGATGAAGGTCGAGTTGCCGGCGTCCGAGAGCGAGCGTGCGGTCACGCCGGAGATCTCGCCGGAGGGGCAGAACCGGTACGATACGGTCGCGACGGTGAAATCGACCTATATCAATTTTTCGATGGCCGCGCCGCACTACTCCGACTCGGCGTATTTCGCGATGGACCTGCTGGCGCAGTACCTCAACATGGATGATGTGTCGCCGCTGATGGTGGCGCTGAAGAGCGGGGCGAACCCGCTGGCCACCGAGGCGAGTATCAGCCTTGTTCCCTATGAGGAGTTTTCGCGGCTGGAGATATCGGCGGTGACCGACAATCCGGACAACCGGGATACGATTGTCGCGACGATTCTCAATGAGCTGGCGCATATCAACACCTATGAGCCGAACACGAAATCGATCGAGGGGATCAAGACGACGATCCGGGCGGACGACATCTACAACGCCGCCAAGCTGCACTACTACGGTTTTATGATCTCGCCGTATATCATGACGGCGGGGTGGAATTTCGTGCGGCATTACGCCGAGAACATGAGCAAAGTCGACTGGAGCGACTGTGTCGCGGCGGCCGATCACTGGCTGGTCCACCCGAACTATGTCGCGACCGTGGTCCGTCCGACCGACGACACCGGCCTGCCGCCGTACGAACCGGCCGGCCTGACGGCGGCGGAGGTGACGGCGTATTTCGATTCGACGTCGTTCCCGCAGTACGACCTCGTCGACGGCCACAAGATGATTTTCCCGCAGACCGATTCCATTTCGTTCACGCTCACCGACAATGCCAAGTATCACCGCGAGGTGCTGCCCGACGGCCTGACGGTGATCGTGAAGTCGGCGCCGGACAACGACGTTTTTGCGATGATGGTGCTGGGGAAAAACCGCACCGCCAGCGAGCCGGAGGGCAAGGCGGGGATCACCGATTTCGTCAACCGTTGCACCGAGAAGGGGACGGCGACACGGTCGGCGCGGCAGCTGACCGACGATCTGGCGTCGATCGGAGCCCAGGTCACGCTCTACGACAACCCGTGGATACCGTACGACGACCGTTACACGACGCGTGAATTTTCGTTCATGAAGTTCGAGACGATCGATGAGTTCGCCCATCGGGGGTTCAACCTCTTTAACGAGATGGTATTCTATCCGTCGTTCGACTCGGCCGAGGTCGAGAATGTGCGGCAGGGGATGATCGGGACGCTGCGCCGTCAGGCGGGATCGCCCGGCACGGTGGCGCGGAATCTGTTTTTCGCGACGATGTTCGACGGGAGCGCATTCGCCAACCCGGTCATGGGGACGCCGTCGAGTATTGCGACGATCACCCGCGACGACCTGAAGGCGTATCACGATCAATTCTACTCGCCCGACAATATCATTATCGCGATCGTCACGAAGCGGCCGGTCGATGAGGTGATGGGCTGGTTCGCCGAGGGGCCGGAGCGGCTCGGCTCGACCGGGTATGAGAGCAAGACTCCGACCGCCCCGAATCCGCTGACGAAGATAGTTGCGGCGCAGGTCCCGATGGAAAAGGAGCAGGTGAGCATGTATCTCGGCGGGCCGCTGCCGGGGGCGGAGAGCGGCGAGACGGTGCCGCTGCAGGTGGCGGCGTCGGTGCTGTCGAACCGGTTGTACCAGACGCTGCGGGAGCAGAAAGGGCTGGCCTATTCGGTGGGCGCCGGGACCTCGTTCGATAATGGGTTCGGCTGGTACTACTGCGCGATGGGAACCGGCGCGGACAATTACAACGAGGCGGTGTCGGGGATCCTGCTCGAGATCGAGAAGCTGCAATACGACGGTCCGTTGCGGAGCGAGGTGTCGCAGGCGCGCAATGAAATCTGGGGGCGGCTCATGAGCGCAAAGCTCTCGGCGATCAACCAGGCGTATTATCTCGCGGTGGACGAGTTCCTCGGGCGGTCGCTGCCCTACGACCAGACGCTGCTGTCCGACCTGGAGCAGGTGACGAGCGAGTCGGTGCGGCGGGTGGCGTCGCGGTGGTTCCGGACCGATGCCTACATCCTCGCGACCGCGGGGAAGACGCCGCCGGCGGCGGAGAAGTAAGTTGGTCGCTAGTGGCTGGCGGGCAGGGGGTTAACAGAGGCAAAAACATCCGGTATTTCGCTTGACCGGTCGGGGGGGTGGGCCTATATTGGCCGCAATTGTGTGGAACGCGTTAGGGAATTACT
>CAYPYM010000142.1:0-5579 GCA_964414435.1 uncultured Ignavibacteriales bacterium
CACGACGATCTCTTTTCGCGGGTGTACGTGGCCAGCGTGGCGGCGGGCGAAGAGTCGGGCAAGCTGGATGAAATCATGACCGAGCTGCGGCGCTTGATGGAAGACGAACTGGAGCTGTCACGGGCGATCAAGTCCGGGGTGCGATATCCGCTGATGGTGATTGCGGCGATTATCATGGCGGCGATGGTCATGCTGTTCTACGTCGTGCCGAAATTCGCCAATTTCTACGACCAGTTCAATGCCCAACTGCCGCTGCCGACGCGGATTCTGCTCGGCACGCAGACGTTTCTGGCGAGCTACTGGCCGGTGATTCTGGTCGTGCTGGTTGCCGGCGGATTCGCGATACACAATCTGCTGGGCCGGGAGAGCGGGCGTTACTGGTTCGACCGGAAAGTGCTCCGTCTGCCGGTGTTCGGCAGCCTGATTATCAAGGGGAATGTGGCGCGGTTCGGGTTGATGTTCCATATCCTGTTCGAGTCGGGCCTGCCGCTGATCCGCTGTCTCGAGGTGCTGCATGATTCGATCAAAAACACGGCGATCGGGCGGGAGATCCGCACCATGACGGAGCTGTTCCGGGATGGGCGCGACAGCCGTCTGGCGAGCGCCGAGTTCGAGTTCTTTCCCGAGCTGGCGCTGCAGATGATCACGATCGGGCTGGAGTCGGGATCGCTGGGGAATATGCTGAAGGAAGTGTCCGGGCATTACTCGAAAGAGGTGCATTATACGTCGCGGCAGTTGACGGCGATCCTCGAGCCGATCCTGACCGTGGTGATGGGCGCCTTCGTGCTTCTCCTCGCCCTGGCTATCTTCCTGCCCATGTGGAACTTAATCAAGGTGTTCAAAGGCTGATTGAGACTCAAAAACCAGCCCCAAACGGCCGATAACTATTGAGAAAGACCTTTTTTCGAACAACCAGCAGGAGGTACAACAGATGTACAGACTGAAAAACCAGCGCGGTTTCACGCTGATCGAGCTTGTGATCATCATCGTGATCCTCGGCATCCTGGCCGCCGTGGCGATCCCGAAATATCAGGACCTTTCGGGCGAAGCGCGTGAAGCGTCGGCCCGCAGTTCTCTCGGATCGTTACGTTCCGCGATCACCATCTACTACGCCAATCAGGCGGTCCAGACCGGCACCGCGACGTGGCCGAGCCTGGTCGATGTGCGCACCACCGGCACGGTGATGGCGCAGGCGATTCCGGCCAACCCGTACCAGAGCAACGCGGCCGATTCGATCGTCGACGGCTCCGGCCAGACCAAGGGCACGGTGATCGGTACGTCGGGCGGCTGGGCCTACAACCCGACCACGGGTGAGATCTGGCTCAACAGCGACGGCAACAGCGAAAACACATGGTAAGGGTAGGGTGATGAAGCACGTGGTGGGCTCGTTCGGGCAACGCCAGTGCGGCTTCACCCTGATCGAGCTGGTAATCATCATCGTCACGCTCGGCATCCTGGCCGCGGTGGCGATTCCCAAGTTCGCGGATATCGGCGACAGCTCCAAAGAGACCGCGACGCGCAAGGAGCTGCAGGAGCTGCGGCTCGCCATGATCGGCAACCCCGACCTGGTCGCCGGCGGCAAGCCGGTGGCGGCGGGGTACGAAGGCGATTGCGGGCATCTGCCGAATCAGCTGCGCGACCTGGTGGTCCGCCCTGATTCGGTTCCGTCGTATAACCGGCTGACCGGGCTGGGCTGGCATGGCCCGTATATCGATTCGACCGGCGGCAGTTATCTGCGCGACGCCTGGGGCGACGCCTATGTCTACGATCGGCTGAACCGCCGGCTCTACTCGCTCGGCGGCTCGGATACGATCGCCGTTTCCTTTTAAAGAAGACTCGCAATGATCGACGTCAGAAACATTGTCAGGCCTAAACCGAAAGCCGAGGCGCCGGAGCATTCGCAGGTGATCGAGAAGCCGATTGCTTGCCGACGGTCGCCGCTGGTCGGGCGCGTGATTGCGTTCGGTATCGACGACGGTGCTGTCCGCATGGCGACGGTGCGGCATCTCGGCCCGCGCCGGAAAGTGCTCGATGTGCGGGAGGTACCGATTCCGGAAGGGTCGGAGGACCCATCGCAGCGGAAGCCGGCGGTGCAGAAGGCGATCAGCCAATATTTAGACCAATTCGGCACCCGCACGACGACGGTCCGGGCGGCACTCTCCGGAAAGGAGACGGCGTTCCGGACATTCCTGATGCCGCTGCTGGGGAGCAAGGATCTCGACGCCGCGGTGCGGTTCGAGGCGGCGCGGCAGCTCCCCTTCCCGGTCGACGATTGTCATATCGGTTTCCGGCCGGTGCTGAGGGTCACCAGCGGAGACCAGTCCCGTTACAAGATGGCGCTCTACGCTGCTACCCGGCGGCGGATCCGCCGGCTGCTGCAGCCGTTCGAGGATCTCGGCGTGAGGGTCGAGGCGATTCATCACAGTCACGACATGATCGGCCAGTTGCTGCCGACGCTTCCGGACTACGATGCATCGAGAGCGTACACGATCCTGACGATCGGGTCGCATTCATCGGAGCTGGCGTTTTATCGCGGCTCGCGGTTGGAGTTCTTCCATCACACCAATTCGGGTGCGGCGATGGCGGGCGAACAGGTCGACGCTACGCGCCTTGAGTATTTCGCCGAGACCCTGGCGACCGACATTCAGACATCGTTCGACTATTTCGCCGGGCAGCAGTCCGGTTCGGCGACGCCGGTGATTCAGGTCTGTGGACGGCTGGCGGAAAACGACGCCTTTATCGAGGACTTGCAGGAGCGGGTCGGGATGCGGTGCGAGCGGTTCCCGGTGGAGAGTCTGCGGGGGGTAGCATATCGAGGCGAGGATACGAAGCCGGAGGCGGCGAAACTGCTTTCGGTGGTGGCGGCGGCACTGAATGTCGAGTCGTCGGCCGATCTCCTGCCGCCGAAGGACCGTGAGGTGCTTCGGAATCGCCGGGTCGATGTCCTGGGGCGAGCCGCGGTGGTCGCGCTGGCGGTGATACTTGCCGGAGGCTGGGGCATGGTGAACCAGCGGGCGGCGGTGGCGAAGGTCCGAGCGGCGGCGGTGCAGCGGCAGGTCGCGGTGTCCGAGAGCTCGGATGCCTACCAGACGGTCCAGCGGCTGAAAGGCCGTCTGGCGGCGACGGCGGCGTACGTCCAGAAAGCGGAAAAACAGCCGACGTATCTCGCCCTGAATCTGAAGGAGTTGTCGCACCTTGTTCTGAAGGACCTCCGCCTCACCCGTTATGACCTGACTGGTGTGACCACCGGGGGGCAGCCCGGTGATCTGCGAATGCACGGCGTGGTGACGTCGAACGATATCCCGCCCGAGGTGACCCTGGCCGACTTTGTCGAGCGGCTGGCGGCAAGTTCGTTCTATGACAGTGTGCAGGTCGAGCGGTATGTCAAGCGTGAGCGCGACGGCGCGTTTACGATCGAATTTCAGTTGCTCATGCGGGGTCTGATATGAAGCAGCGCCTCACGGTGTACGGCCTGATCGGTCTGGCCCTGCTGGTGGCGTGGGGCGCGATGGTCTTTGTCCCGGCAGAGCGCCGGGCGGCGAAGGAGCGATCGTCCGAGGCAGCGGCGAAGCAGCGCCTCCTGGAGGTACAGCAGTGTATCGTGCAGGTGCCGGCTTTGCTCGAAGCCGAAAAGAAAATGGCGGACCGTCGGCTGGATCTGAATTCCAAGCTGTATGCTCGTGATGATGTTCTCCACCTGTTCGACAATCTCAAGAGTGAGGCGGCGCAGCACAAATTGCAGATCGAGGAAATCACGCCGCCGGTCGAGGAATTACTGGCGCTGAACAAGACGGCGGGTGATGCCGACCAGCCGCAGTTTATCAACATGACGGTGCGCCTGACCGGGGGATACATCAACTTCGGACGATTTGTTCAGGCGCTTGAGGGCACGGACTATTTCCGCGGCGTGAACCGGTGTCTCGTCACCGGGTCGGCCGACGGCAAGGAGCCGCTTCAGATGACGGTTGGTTTCAAGGCGCTGCTCGGCACGCGGGGGGTGACCTCGTGAACGAGAAGACGCGGAAGCTGATCGTTTACGGTCTGCTGGTGGCGGCCGTTATCTGGGGAGTTTACAATTTTGAGCCGGGCAGGAAACGGTCGCACGGGCCGTCGGCCAATGCGCCGGCAGTTGCGGCGGCTATGACCGCGGCCGTGCCGGGCCCGGCAGCTACGATTGACATTGAAACAGAAGCAGCCCGCAGCTGGGGTGAAGATCCGTTTCGGGTGGTGGCGGCACCGGCCCGTCAAAGCGAGCGGGCGCCGTCGTGGAATCTCGGCGGGATCATATACAGCGCCTCGGCGCCTCTTGCGATAATAAACAACCGGACGGTCGGAGTCGGCGATGAGGTCGGCGGCGCGACCGTGGTAAAAATAGACCGGACCCAGGTGACGCTCGATCACGCCGGTAAGGCGGTGACGCTGAAAGTCGCCTCCAGAGGATAGGACATGAAAACGCTACTGACCATACTGCTCGCAATGATGTTGATCTTGCCCGGAATTGCGTCGGCCGACGTGTTCGACGGCAAGGAGCCGATCTCGTTGGATCTCGACGGGGTGCCGATCGCCACGGTGCTGAATACGATCGCCCGGCAGAACAGCCTCAATCTGGTCGTCTCGGGCAATGTCACCGGCAACGTGACGTTGCGGCTCGATCGGGTCGATCTTCGCAGTGCGCTCGATGCGCTGTTGCTGCCGATGGGGTACAACTACTTTGTCAAAGCGGACGTCATCGTGGTGAAGCCGTTCACCGACGTCTCCCCCGGCGAGTTGGAGACGCGCACGGTCACGCTGCGCTATGTCTCCCCTGTTACCGCTCAGAAAGCGCTGGAACCGCTCAAGTCGCAGCAGGGGCAGGTGATCATTCTCGACCGCATCGCGGCCGATCAGAGCGGCGGCACCGGTTCGAAGAATATCACGTACCAGGCCAACCGTCTCCTGCTGGCCGACTTTCCCTCGGTGGTGGAGCAGATGGCCGAGGTGATCCGCGAGATCGATGTCAAGGAGCGGGTGATTTCGATCGAGGCGCGGATTATCGAGACGAACGTCGATAACAACAGGAAGCTCGGATTCACCTGGCCGGACGCTTTCTCGGCGGTGATGGGGGGCGGCAGCGACAGTACTTCCGGTACCAGCGGTACGACCCTGAGCGGCGCGGCCGAATACAACCCGAATAACGGTGATTTCACGTGGGCGCGGATGACAGTCGGCCAGCTCAAACTCATGCTCAACCTGCTCGATCAGGACGACAACAGCAAGCTGCTTTCGGATCCGCGCGTGTCGACGCTGGAGAATCACGAGGCGGAGATCAATATCAGCACGGTCATTCCGATCGCGACGATCAACCGTTTCACCGAGGGGGCCGCGACGCAGGATATCGTGACGTTCCAGGATGAAGAGGTGGGGATCTCGCTGATCGTGGTGCCGCGGATCAATGAGGAAGGTCTGTTGACGATGGAGGTCGTACCGACGGTGCAGGACATTATCGGGTTTACCGGCCCGGAGGACAATCAGAAGCCGATTACGACCGAGCGGTCGGTGCGGACGACGATAACCTTACCCAACTTCAAACACGCGACCCG
>CAYPYM010000142.1:5589-7244 GCA_964414435.1 uncultured Ignavibacteriales bacterium
ACGATAACCGTTGCCGACGGCGAAACGGCGGCGCTGGGGGGGCTTCGGAAAGAAGATGAGATCGAGACGGTGCGGCGGGTGCCGCTGCTCGGTCATATTCCGGTGCTGGGAAGGCTGCTGTTCACAAGTTCATCAAAAGAGAAAAAGACGACCGATCTGATCATTCTGATCACGCCGCATATATTGCCGTAACGCCAACCGGCGAAACGAAAGCTTGAACGGCAGATGTCCACATCTGCCGTTTTTCTTTGGCAGCCATTTTGGATTGGAACGGGGTGCGGCCGAGGTGACCGTTCCCGAAGTTCAGTCACTCGACCTGCCTCTCGATACCGAGACAGCCACCTGCACCCGGTCGGTCGACTGATCCCGAAATCCCGACAAATCGCCGCCAGCGGCCGTTCCTGTCGACTGGCTTCAATCACAAAACGTATCCGTTCATCCTGCACGCTGCTGGCCCTCCACGGCATATCCGCCTCCTTTGCTCGAAGGCAAATATACTGTTAAACTGTAAAGGATGTCCTGACACAACCTGTAAAGGATCTTATGATACCGTACACCACAGGGGTCCTGACCTCCGTAAGAGCTAGGAGCCGACCTGCCATTTCTTCGAGCGGCTGAACAGCAATTGCAGCGACACGATAATCAGCGGGATGTCCAGCAGGAGTGAATGCAGGGTGTCTCCCCCGCTCCCCCTGGAGGCTTTGAAGCAACCGCAGTCGATATCGAGGCCGCGGGCGACGGCCGACCAGAGGGCGATGATAAAGATGACCAGCATCGCGTTCACGAGCCAGACCGCACCCCGGTAGAACACGCCGACAAGCAGGGCCACGCCGCAGACCACTTCGAGCCACGGCAGGACGAGGGCCATGAGGTTGATCAGGCTGCCCGGCACGAGGTGGTAGTACCAGATCGACTGGGCGAATTCATCGGGGTGGAGCACCTTGTAGTACGACGCCACGAGGAAGACGACGCCGAGGACGACCCGGAACAGGAGGGTCAGGTAGTCATTGTCGATTATTCGCCGCAATCGGTCCTCCTCTCCATCTTGAGGCCGGCCTCTTCCCATTCGCGGGCGCCGCCGAAGAAGATCTGGACGTTGGTGTAGCCGAACGCCTGCAGGTTGCGGGCGAGGTGCAGCGACAGGTCGCATTCTTCGCCGGAGCAGAAGGTGATGATGCGGGTGTCGGTCGGCACGCCGCCGAGGGCGGAGTCGAAGAACGGCCGGAGGTCGCCATCGGGGAGATAGTCGAACTGGATGTTGATCGACCCGGGGATAGTGCCGCAGTCGAACTCTTCCGAGTCGCGAGCATCGACGAAGATGGCGCTGTGGTCGTTCCACTGGAGGTGGGCGACGTCGAGGCCGATGAAGGGCGGGTCGCCGGGGGCGGCATCGGGCGGGACGATCGGTCCCTGGCCGGAGGAGAGCTCCCGGTAATCGCCGATATACGGGATTTTGTTGGGCGAAAAGAGGTTGATGCCGAGTCCGAGGACGGCGGCGAGGATCAGGATGATTATCGCTTGCGTGATTGCTTTCATGGTCTCCTGCGAGCCCGGGTTGTCTTTGGTGCCTTATACCATTGTACGGTCACGAGGTTGCGTGCCGGCAGGGATCATCGGGTTTCTTGTCCCCCTTGGCAAAGCAGTGCAGCTTGCTC
>CAYPYM010000143.1:0-7237 GCA_964414435.1 uncultured Ignavibacteriales bacterium
CCGAGTGCCTGAAGAAGCTGCCGCCTGCCCTCCTGGCGATCTTTGTCCTCAGGGCCGTGTTCGAGCAGAACGGTGCCGTACATGCGCCGCGCCGCGACCTCGGAGGAAGTTCCCTCGGAGAGGTCGATCAACAGCTTGAGTGATTGTCGGCCCTTTTCCAGGTCGCCTCGCTCGGCATCGAGCATGGCGAGGTAACCGGCGGCCAGCACCAGGCTCTCGACTTCTTTATTCTCCTCCGCGATCGGCAGGGCCTCCCTTAGACAACTCTCCGCTTCTGCCTTAAGTCCTTCGAGGAAGTACAGCTCGCCCAGGGCCACCAGCGGCGTGGCCAGGCCGGCCTTATTATTGAGTTTTCTGGCTTCGGAGATGCCGGTGCGCAGCGTTTCCTTGCCCTGATCATGGTGGCCGAGAAAATACTCGGCCATCCCCTGCTGGAAAGTGAGATAGGCGAGGAACGACTCCCGGTGTTGTCCATCGAGCACCTCGGCTGCGGCGCGAGCATCAGCGACCTTTTCGAGGCTCTCGGAATACTGCCCCAGGCAATAATGGATCGAGACGAGGTTGAACGTCGTGCTCGCGTAGCCAATCGTATCCTGGATCCGCTTCTGTTCCGGCAACAGCCTGTTGATTCTCTCGAGAGCCGAGCGAAATTGCCCGGAGTTCATTTCGACGAGGGTGGAAGCGAATTCCACGGTGACCAGGAGCGGGGAGTTCTCCAGCCGCTCCGCAATGAGTCGGGCCTCCTCGAGATAGCTCATGGCGGTCTGAATGTTTTTCCCGCTGCTGGAACTGAGCCGGCTGGCGTAGTGCATCAGCAGCTTGGCGAGCATCGGCTTGAGGTCGTTAGCCCGGGCCAGTTGGGTAGCCTCCTCCAGGATGGTCATGGAGCGGGCGTAATCATCATCCAGAATGTACGCGTTGAACAGCGCGGTCAGGCCGCGGACAACGAAGGCGGCGTCGGCCCCTTTCTGGGTCAGTTCCCCGAACCGGCCTTCTTTCTCCAGAACCCTCTGATGCCGCGCGGCATTCAGCAGTGGATTGAACAGCTCCGAGAGGGCCCAGGCTTCCCCGTTGAGGTCGTCGAGCTCCCTAAACATCATCACCGCGGCTTCGAGCATCGCGATCGCGCTGTCGAATTCCACATTTCTGTTTTGGACCATGCCCAGCACGGTACGGACGCGCGCCTCATCGGCCTTCAGATTGCGCCGCTGCGCCTCTTGGAGTGCCGGTTTCAGGATCGCAATCGCCTTATCCTGCTCCCCCTGGTCGGTGTAGACCTGAGCCAGGCCGACCTGGGCGGCTATCATGCCGGACTCAAGCTCCAATGCTCGCTTGTAGAATTCGACCGCGTTTTCGATATCCTTCTTTTTCCTGCGCTTCTGGTACGCGTACTTCCCCTTGAGATAGAGATCGTACGCTTCCGGATTCGAGGTCTCCGCCTTCGCGACCTCGGCTTTGCGAATTACCGACGAATTGACTTCGAGTGCGGAGCTGATCCCGTTGGCCAGCGCCGTCTTGATTTTCGGGAGGCTGTCCACCGACTCCTCCCACCGCTCCGACCACAGGATCTGATCCTGGGTGACGTCGATCAGCTGCGCCGAGACACGCACGGCACTGTTCGAGCGGCGGAGGGAACCATCGAGAATGAGATTGACATTCAGGTCGCGGGCCAGGGTCTCCAGTTCGAGATCGGAATCTTTGTACCTGAGCACACGCCGCATCGGCACCACGCGGAGGCTGCCGAGCTTGCTCAGGTCGACGATGAGGTCCTCGGTGATGCCGTAGGTCAGGAAGTCATCGTCATCCGACCCGAGATTTCGCAGGTGCAGGACCGCCAGCGAGGGGGTATCGGATCGTACCACCGACGGTTGCGCCACCGCCGCCGGGATGATACTCTGCCCGGCCTTCAGACGCTCGATATCTTCGAGCAGTTCATCAATTGTCTGGTAGCGGTCCTCCGGTTTTTTGCCGAGCGCCTTTTCGACGATGAGCTGCCACGACGGCGGCAGGTTGTTGTTGTAGGCCGAGATCTGTCCGATCGGCTCGTAGACGATTGCATGGATCGTCGCCGGCATATGACCCCGGACAAACGGGTTGACGCCGGTGGCCAGTTCGAACAACAGGATTCCAAGGGAGAAAATATCCGACCGATTATCCACGGTCTGGCCCTGCGCCTGCTCGGGCGACATGTAATTGACCGTGCCCAGCGCCATGCCGGTGTCGGTCAGGTCACCATCGACCGTTCCCTTGGCCAGACCAAAATCCAGAATCTTGACCTGATTGCTCTCGGTCACCATGATATTGGCCGGCTTGAGATCGCGGTGGACGATCCCGGTGTCGTGAGCGATTTTCAGTCCCTGGCAGATCTGCTCGAATATCCTCAGCCCGCCTTCGTAGTCGACGGAGCGGGTATCGATCAACTGACGGAGCGTGTGTCCATCGACGTACTCCATCGCGATATACGCCCGGTCCGCGGTCTGGCCGACATCGTGAATGGTAACTATATTGTTGTGGTTCAGCCGGGCGGCGGACTTGGCCTCACGCATGAAACGCTGACGGAATTCCGGCTTACCGAACAACTGCGGGGAGAGAAATTTGAGGGCGACCCGGCGTTCCAGCCGGTTGTCCTCGGCCAGAAAGACCTGCCCCATGCCGCCGATTCCCAGCTCCCGAACCAGGCGGTAGGAGCCGATTTCGGAGCCAGCGGCTAACATGACAAACGCCGTCGTGTTTTGTTCCGGGTCACTTTCCACAAGAGATAATAGACTTCCAACGTCTAAGATGCAAGCCCTTTCTTTCACCGTGCCCTGGAACAGCTCGCTGCTCCCCTCGGCGACAGAGCCGTATGCACGCTCCGCCTCACGCCGGGACCTCTGACAAAACGAGAATGAAATCCGGCTGGCCCTGATCGAAATGGTGTGCAAAGAGGAGGCGCGGGCGGCGCGACGCCCGAAGACGCCTCACTGAATCTGAATGATCACCTTCCCCCGCGCATGCCCTTCCTCGACATACCGAATCGCCTCCGGAGTCTCGTCCAGAGTGTACCTCCGGCCAATTACCGGCACGACCTTGCCGCTTTCCAGCATATCACTAAGAACGTCCAGATCCGATCGGCTGATGCTCGCGATAAAAAATCCCAGCTTCTTCCCCGCGATTTTCGCAATTAGAGGATTGAACACAATCGATACGAGGACGCTCGCGGTAGACGAAGAGCCGCCGACCGGGACGTAAATGCCGCCCCGTTTGAGGGCGCTCAATGGCTTACGCACCGAGTAGAAAGCAGCGTTGTCGACGATCAGGTCGTACCGATCGCCGCGTTCCCAATAGCTCTCCTTCGTATAGTCGATCACGTGATCAGCGCCGAGGGATCGCACCATCTCGGTGTTCCGTCCGCTGCAGACGCCGGTAACGTGCGCGCCGAGCGCCTTTGCAATCTGTACCGCGAACGTTCCCACTCCACCGGAGGCTCCGTTGATCAGGACATGCTGCCCCGACTGCACCCGTCCGTGGTCGCGCAGCGCCTGAAGCGCCGTAAGGCCGGCGATCGGCACCGCCGCCGCCTGCTCAAAAGTCATCGCCGCCGGCTTTGGCGCCGCCACGTTCTCGCGGATGCAGGCGTATTCGGCAAAGGCGCCGGCGCCCGAACCGAACACCTCGTCGCCCACCTTGAACCGGGTCACGTTCCGGCCGATTGCCTCTACCCGACCCGCCATGTCGACGCCGAGTACCCGGCGTTTCGGTTTCACGAGCCCAAAACCCATCAGACGTACCAAAAGTGGTTTGCCCCGCAGCTCGTGCCAGTCGAGCGGGTTCACCGACGCCGCGCTCACTTTGACAAGGACCTGGTCGTCTTTGGGAACGGGCCGGTCGATCTCCCGCAGCTCAAGAATGTCCGCAGACCCGTAGGCGGTGCGAAATACGGCTTTCATCGGAACTGCTCCCTTCAGAGTGTAAAGTCGTCGCCCGGGCGACGAGGAAACGCGCACCTGCGCATTGGCCTTACGTTTTCTCTACGAAGCTACCAACGGAAAGTTGGGGCCGCAAGCGACAACCCAATAGGGGAATCGCGGCAATCCCACCGGCTGCCTGTAATTTCCCGCTCATTCAGAATTATTCTCTTGACATTGTCTAAATCACTACATAGTCTAAAGCCATGAAAGACGCTGTTTCGATCCTGCGGCAATGTCATATCCAGCCGACCCCCCAGCGGATCGCCGTGGTGGAGTGCGTGCTCGACAATAAAACGCACCCGACCGCCGACGATGTGCTGGCTCTCGCCCGACGGAAGTGCCCGACCGTCTCCCGGGCCACGGTTTACAACACGCTGAACCTCCTTGTCGAAAAGGGCCTGATCGGCATGCAGACAATCCGCGAAGGAGCGGTCGTTTTTGATCCCAACGCCGAGAAACACCACCATTTCATCGATGACGATACCGGTGAGATTTACGACATCCCCTGGGACCAGCTCGAGGTTAAGGGTAAGGGCAAGCTCAAGGATTTCGAGATTTCCGAGTTTCAAGTGATCATGCGCGGCCGTCGGAAGAAGCGATGATATTCTTTTTTGCCTATGAATTATACAATGTCTAACTTTAGAATTTGACTAATTCCACTGGGATGCGGGATCGTTTGGAAGCCGAGTGACGTTACAGAGATACTTACGAACATGCTGAGAGAAAATCATAGTTGTGAGGAGTCATTATGAGTGAAAAGAACAAGGACAGCGCGGGTAAATGCCCGGTGGCGCACGGAACGTCCAGGTTCTCGGGGGCCGGCAGCAGGGCCAACCAGCGCTGGTGGCCGAATCAGTTAAATCTGAAGATGCTCCACCAGAACCCGCCGACGATGAACCCGCTCGGCGAGAAATTCAACTACGCCAAGGAATTCAAGACGCTCGATCTCAAAGCGGTCAAGAAGGACCTCACCGACCTGATGACCAGCTCCCAGGACTGGTGGCCGGCCGACTACGGCCATTACGGCCCGATGTTCATCCGCATGGCCTGGCACTCCGCCGGCACCTATCGCATCAGCGACGGCCGGGGCGGCGCCGGCTCCGGCAATCAGCGCTTTGCGCCGGTCAACAGCTGGCCCGACAATGTCAATCTCGACAAGGCACGCCGCCTGTTGTGGCCGATCAAGCAGAAATACGGCCGCAAGATCTCGTGGGCCGACCTCATGATCCTCGCCGGCAATGTCGCGATCGAATCGATGGGTCTCCCGACGTTCGGTTTCGGCGGCGGCCGTGAGGACATATGGGAACCGGAGGAGGATGTTTACTGGGGTGCGGAAACGACCTGGCTCGCTGACGAACGTTACACCGGCGATCGCGAACTCGAGGATCCGCTCGCGGCGGTTCAGATGGGCCTGATCTACGTCAATCCGGAGGGACCGAACGGCAACCCCGATCCGATTGGTTCGGGTCGTGACGTCCGCGAAACGTTCGCCCGCATGGCGATGAACGACTACGAGACGGTAGCGCTGGTTGCCGGCGGCCATACGTTCGGCAAATGCCACGGCGCCGGTGATGCCGCCCTGGTCGGGGCCGAGCCCGAAGCAGCCGGTATCCAACAGATGGGGCTGGGCTGGAAGAGCGCCTACGGCAGCGGCAAAGGCGGCGACGCGATCGGCAGCGGTCTCGAGGGCGCCTGGACCCCCACCCCGACGACCTGGGACAACTCCTACCTGGAATCCCTCTTCGGCTACGAATGGGAACTCACCAAAAGCCCGGCCGGAGCGCACCAGTGGACCCCCACCGCCGCTTCCAGGGCGAAAATGGCGCCGGCCGCGGAGGACTCGTCGAAGACCCAGCCGCTCATGATGACCACCGCGGACATGTCGCTGAAGATGGATCCCATCTACAACCCGATCGCGAAGCATTTCATGGAGCATCCCGACGAACTCGCCGACGCTTTCGCGAGGGCCTGGTTCAAGCTGACCCACCGCGACATGGGACCGACCTCGCGTTACCTCGGCCCCGAGGTCCCCAAAGAAGAACTGATCTGGCAGGATCCGGTGCCGGCGGTCGATCACGAACTGATCGGCGACGCCGAGATTGCCGAATTCAAGAAGCAGATTCTCGCGTCAGGCCTGACTGTCTCCCAGTTGGTCTCAACCGCCTGGGCGTCGGCCTCGACCTTCCGCGGCAGCGATAAGCGCGGCGGAGCGAACGGGGCCCGCATTCGTCTCGAACCGCAGCGTGGCTGGAAAGTGAACCAGCCGGACCAGCTCGGGAAAACACTGAAGACATTGGAGACAATCCAGCACGAGTTCAACGGCTCGCAGATGGGCGGAAAGCAGGTCTCCCTCGCTGACCTCATCATCCTCGGTGGTTGTGCCGCTGTTGAAAAGGCCGCAAAGAATGCCGGACACGACGTGAAGGTTCCTTTCACTCCGGGACGCGCGGATGCAACTCAGGAGCAAACCGATATCGAGTCCTTTGCCGTACTCGAACCGATCGCGGACGGGTTCCGGAATTACCTGTCCGACCGATACCGGGGCCGCTGTGCGGCCGAGCATCTGCTGCTGGATCGCGCTCAACTGCTGACCTTGACCGCCCCCGAGATGACGGTGCTCGTCGGCGGCATGCGCGTTCTGAATGCCAACTTCGGGCAATCGACGCATGGCGTTTTCACCAAACGACCGGAGTCTCTCAACAATGACTTCTTCGTGAACCTGCTTGACATGGGCACGGAATGGAAGGCGACATCGAAAGACGAAGAACTGTTCGAGGGACACGACCGTTCAACGGGCGAGAAGAAGTGGACCGGAACGCGAGTTGACCTCGTCTTCGGTTCGAACTCTCAGCTTCGGGCTGTTGCAGAGGTTTATGCGAGTGAGGACTCGCAGCAGAAGTTCGTACATGACTTCGTGGCTGCGTGGAACAAGGTCATGAATCTCGATCGTTTCGACCTCGACTAAGGCCGGCAAGTAGCACGGACAACGGGGAGGTCGCTCACATCGACCTCCCGTCTTCAGAGGAAACAGTCCGCGTACGATTTGGGCAGGCTGGTATCAGGAAGCTCAGTCTCGCTTCACTCGTTTCTTCCCCTTGTGGCTCTTCCGTTTTGATTGACGAGGCTGGCGAGACGGCTTCTTTGACGGCCGCCGCGCTGAGGATTGGCGTCGTTGCCGCGGACTGCTGCCCGAGGATTTGGTCGCGGGCGGGCGCTTTCGCGGGGGAGGCAGGGCCGGCAGTGCCGAAGCGGGCAGGTCGCTTCTGATCAAACGCTCGATACTCTTT
>CAYPYM010000144.1:0-6999 GCA_964414435.1 uncultured Ignavibacteriales bacterium
GGCTCGTCGGCCAGCAGGCATGCGCATAAAATCGGCAATGCGGCGTTTTTTGCGCCGGAGACGGTCGTCTCGCCGACAAGCCTGTTTCCGCCTTCAATGACAAGCAGATCCATGTGCGATTACATGGCCAGACGAATATCGCGCTTGATCTTCTCGTTGCCCAAAATGCCGATGATGGTTTCGTCATAGGGCGAGGATTGGATCTTCTTGGCGTCTTCTTCAAGGAACTTCATGGTCGTTTCGATGCCGTAGGATCCCAGGATCTTTTTAATGAGAGGATATTTGCGCTCCAGCGATTCCTTGACCGATACGAATCCGACCTCGGCGGCTTTTGCTCTGTCCCAGAACGCCAGCGGGTTGATCTCGAAGAAACCGTAATCCGGTCGTTTACGATCGAAGGTATCGACCAGCGCATCCTGTTCGGCCAGAACGATGTCTTTCTGCGCATTATCGAGACGCGGTTCGCCTGCCGGATCGTGGCGCGCGGGGAAAAGCTGGTTATCGAGGGTCTCCCGCGTGAGGTCGAGCAGGTGGTCCGCCTGTTCGGCGACCTGGTGACGCGGATCAAGCAGGGCGACATCATCACCGAGCAATATCTCACCTACGCGATCTCGATGATCAAGGAAAATGGTCTGGGGCCGGCCGAGGAGATCTCGACCGAGGCGCTGATCACCAGTTCGCTCAAGAAAGAGATCCGCCCCAAGACGATCGGCCAGACGAAGTATATCGAAGCGGTCGATCGCAACGACCTCGTCTTCTCGATCGGTCCGGCCGGCACGGGGAAGACCTATCTTGCGGTGGCGATGGCGGTCGCGGAACTCAAGGCCAACCGGGTCAACCGGATCATCTTCACCCGGCCGGCGGTGGAGGCGGGCGAATCGCTCGGCTTTCTGCCCGGTGATATCCGGGCCAAGGTCGATCCGTACCTGCGGCCGGTGTACGACGCCCTCTACGATATGATGCAGCCCGACAAGATCCGCCGCCTGCTCGAGCTGGGCGTGGTGGAGATCGCGCCGCTGGCGTTCATGCGCGGCCGCACGCTGAACGAGGCGTTTGTCGTGCTCGATGAAGCTCAGAATACGACCAGCGCCCAGATGAAGATGTTCCTCACCCGAATCGGGGAGCGGTCGAAGGCCATTATCACGGGCGATATCACCCAGATCGATCTCGACGACCGCAAGCAGTCGGGCCTGGTCAGGGTGCAGAAGATTCTCAAAGGGATTGAGGGAATCGAGTTCGTCTATCTGACCGACAAGGATGTCATCCGCCACCGGCTGGTGCAGAGCATCATTCGGGCGTATGACGCGTACGAAAACGCGCCCAGGCGCCGCTGAGGCGCCGGCAGGGAACCGCCTATGTTTTCCTTTTTGCTGAGACTCAAGCGGGCGATCAAGCGCCTGCTGAAAGTTCAGAGCGAGAGCCGCCAGCTCGCGGTCGACACCGGTCGGTCGCGCGCGGTCAAGGTCCTTATGCTCATGATCGCGGCGGTCGCGGTCGGGGTTTTCTATCCGGGCGAGACGCTGTACGACCCGTTCGATGTCCCCCGGCGGGGGGAGATCGCGCTCGATGACATCATCGCGCCTTACAAAATCACCGTCCAGAAAACCACGCGGGAACTGGAAGACGAAGAAGAGACCACCCGTCTGACCGTCCCCTATGTGGTCGACTACGATTCGCTCGCGGTACAACAGACCTACCGTAATCTCCGGCACTTCCTTGCGCTGTGCGATTCGGTTTCGGCACTGAAGGATTTCACCGCGCGCCGCGATGAACTGATCGACACGATCGCGTCCCGATTCCCGATGATGCCGCGGGCGGCGATCACCCAGTCGCTCGGCCGAAAGGACCTGAGCGAGGTCCAGCAATCGCTGATCAATATCTACGAGAACGACATTTACCGGGTCGGGGTGCTGCCCAACCAGAATTCGATCCCCGAGACGCGCAACAAGAACGTCCTGATCCGCCGCGGCGAACGCGAGAACATCTACCACCGCGACAAGCTTCTTTTTGTCGAGCTGGCCAATATTCGCCTGCTGAACGTGCTGAATCAACTGGCGCTCGAAAAACCGATCGACGTCGAATACTACTACCTGGTCGGGCGGACCTTTATCCAGCCGAACCTGCGGGTTAATACCACCGAATATAACCGAAGATTGTCGGAAGAACTGGCACAGATATCGCCGGTGAAGGAGGTGGTTGACCAGGGCGCGGTGATCGTGCGCGCGGGGACCCGGGTCAACGAAAAGCAGGAGCGGATTCTCCGCGAGATGGTTCGGCTCCGGCGCAGTCAGGCGGCCGATGCCAGCTGGCTGCTTACCATTATTCCGGTGATGGCGCGCATCATTTTGGTGTTTGCGGCGTTTTCGACGCTGTTCCTGTTCCTCTATCACTTCCGCCGCGAGGTGTTCTGGTCGAATCCGAAGCTCTTCGCGATCTTCCTCGTGTTTGCGCTGCAACTGCTGTTCATCTACCTGTTGCGACGATGGGATATGTCGGTCTACCTGTATCTCGTCGCTTTTCTCCCGATCATGCTGACGATTCTGTTCGATACCGAGGTCGGGATCATATCGACAATCGTGCTGGCGGTTCTGCTGGGGATCATGCACCGGTTCGACTTCACGCTCACTTTTATGACGATCGTGGTCGGCACGGTGGCGGTGTTTTCGTCGCGGCAGGTCCGCCGGCGGGCGCATTTCTTCCGGATCATGCTCTACACGGCGTTCACCTACGCCGTCTACATCCTCTTTGTCGAGAACCTGAAACTGACGCCGTCCGGCGAGATCCTCACCCAGATGGGCTACGGTCTGGCCAACGGTGCGCTCTCGACCATTCTGGCGATCGGCGTGCTGCCGGTGTTTGAATCGCTTTTCGGGATCACCACCGATATCACGCTGCTGGAGCTGTCCGACCTGAATCACCCGCTGCTCAAACGACTTGCCCTTGAGGCGCCGGGGACCTATCACCACTCGATCATTGTCGGCAATCTTTCCGAGTCGGCGGCCGAGGCGATCAACGCCAACTCGCTGCTGGCCCGGGTGGGGGCGTACTACCACGATATCGGCAAGATGGAGATCCCCGAATATTTCGTCGAGAACCAGCTCAGTATCAAGTCGAAACACGACGCCCTGACGCCGACGATGTCGGCGCTGATCCTCTCATCACACGTCAAGAAGGGACGGGCATTGGGCGAGGCGGCCGATATTCCCGACGACGTGCTCAACTTCATCGAAGAGCACCACGGCACGATGGTGCAGAAGTATTTCTACGACAAGGCGCTCAAGAGCGGCGGGGAAGAGGCCTCGATCGATAAGTTCCGCTACCCCGGGCCAAAGCCGCAGACGCGCGAGACCGGTATCGCGATGCTGGCCGACGCGGTCGAGGCGGCCAGCCGCACGCTCGATCAACCGTCGCCGGCGCGTATCGACAACCTGATCCAGCGGATTATCAATGACCGCTTCGAGTCGGGCGAGCTCGACCAGTGCCCGCTGACCCTTCGCGATCTCGCGAAGATCAAGCGGGCGTTTGCCCAGGTCCTGATCGCCGCGTTCCACCACCGGGTGGAATATCCCAAGGACCCGAGGGATAAAGAAGACTGATGCGGCTGCACCTGTTCAAAGAAACCGAGGTTCGCCTGCCGCGGAAAAGGCTGCAGGCGCTGTTCGACGTCCTGACGGCAGCGGAGGCCGATCACGCCCGGGCCGGAGTGAATGTCGTATTCACGACCGACCGCACGCTCCATCGGCTCAACAAGCAGTATCGCAAACTCGACCGTGCGACCGACGTGCTGGCGTTCAATCTCGACGATCCCGACGAGGCCGGGGCGACGTTTGGCGAAATCTACGTCTCGGTGCCGACCGCCCGTCGTCAGGCGACCGAATACGGCGGCACGCTCGACGAAGAGTTGCTGCGGCTGGTCTGCCACGGTTTGCTGCACCTGTTCGGGTACGATCACCATCGCAAGGCGGACGCGGCCCGAATGAGGGAGCGGGAGGAGCACTTTTTGACCCGCGCGGAGGCGCGCTAGTCTTATGACCGACCTGATCTGCATAGTCGTTGTCGTGCTCGGTTACGTGACCGCGTATATCACGTCGCTCTATTCGATGGCGGTCTATATCGACCCCGACGATGTCGAAAGGCTTTTCCCGAACATGTCGCTGCGGCGACGGGCGCGGCTGGAGAAACTGGCGGGCGATCCGCTGGCGTTCGTGCACGTGGCGGCGATCTACAAGTCCTTCGTCCTGATTTTCATGTCGTTCTCGACCGATCGCCTGGCGGTTGACTTCGCCGGGGCGACCAAGGTCGACCCGATCCCGCTCCAGGTTTTCTCGCTGCTCCTGCTGTGGATCCTCTACATATTCTTTGTCGAGTATATGCCGAGGCGGTCGGTGCGGCGGGCGATCAGTATCCGCATGATGCGGCACCTCTGGCTGATCTGGATGCTGTACTGGTTGCTGTCGCCGATCGTACGCAGCTATCGCAAGGCGCTGCAGCGAATCCGCGCCAACGCGCCGGTCAGCGAGGAGGACAAGGAGGATATCGTCGAGCGGGCGATCGAGACGCTCGCCGAGCAGGCGGGAATCGGGCATTCGCTGATCGAGGAAGAGAAGAAAGAGATGATCGGGCATATCTTCCAGCTCGATCAGACCGTGGCGCGCGAGATCATGGTCCCCCGGATGGACATGGTGGGTATCGAAAAGTCTATGAGTTTCCGCGCTATCCGGGCGCTCGCGGCGCGCGACGGCCACTCCCGCTACCCGGTGTTTGACGAGAACATCGATCGAATCCTCGGTCTCATGTACGTGAAGGACCTGTTCAACAAGCTGCCCGAACCGGGCGAGGTATTCCGCGTGACCGACCATCTGCGCGAGGCGTATTTCGTCCCCGAGACCAAGGTGGCCAGTGAGCTGCTTCGTGAGTTCAAGCGGAAGCACCTTCATATCGCGATCGTGGTCGACGAATACGGCGGCGTTTCGGGACTGGTCACGCTCGAGGACATCATCGAGGAAATCTTCGGCGACATCCAGGATGAGCACGACTGGGAGACGGATGAGTTCACGCCGCTGAACGACGGCAGCTTTCTGGTCAGCTCGGGGTACCTGGTCGAGGAGCTTCAGGAGCACCTCGATACCGATTACGAGCAGGAAGATTACGACACGGTCGGGGGGTTGATCTATGACCTGGTCGGGTCGGTGCCGAAAGAGGGGCAGGTGATCAAATGGCACGATCTCGAATTCGAGGTCGATCGGGTGGAGGGGCAACGGATCATCAGCGTGAAGGTGCGCAAGTAGGCGGTCCGGCCCGCCCGTCTCTCTTGACTTTCCCTACAGCAGTTCTTCGGCGTCGTCGGCCATCTCGGCCGCCGTCTCGTCGCTCGGCTCCAATCCGAAACGGAGGAGGCGGGCGAAGTCGGGGAGCTCCTTGAAATTGGCGCGGGACATGTCATACAGCTCCGCCAGCTGATACTCCATCACGCCGCAATTGACCAGCACGAACGGCACGTTGTGGGCGACACACAATTCGACCGTGCGGAGCAGTTCGACCTTGCCGGTGAATTTGGCATCGCAAACGACGAGATCGGCGATGTGGTCGATTTCCTCGCCGATGTGGGCAACCGAATCGACCCAGAGCAGCTTGACACCCGTCTCGCAGGCGGCCGGGAAGTAGGCCGTGAGAATCGACTTTTGCAAGGCGAAGATGAGGACCCTGAGATTGCGGTTATCGACGGCCGTTGCCGCCGGAGCCGTCAATTGATCCTCCTGCGCCAGCGGGATTGTGAGCGTGAAATTCGTCCCGATTCCCTCGACCGACTCGACCGTCAGGTCGCCCTCGTGTTCCCGGGCGATATTGCGGCAGATCGACAGGCCCATGCCGGTTCCGACGAGCTCGTCCTTGCCCCAGACTCCCTTGGTCGAATAGAACGGATCGAAAATCTTGCCGAGACTCGCTTCGGGTATGCCGACGCCGCTGTCGGCCACCTTGATTTCGACGTGGTCCTCGCGGTGGAAGAGGCAAACGCTGATGACGCCGTCGTTCTCGATCGCGTGCTGGGCGTTGATCAACAGGTTGAGCAGGAGCTGCTGGACCTTCGACGCCGAGACCTCGACCCGGGGGGCCTCTTCGAAATAGGTCACGATCTCGATCGAGAGGTTTTTCATTTCCTTCTCGACCAGACTGATCGACCGGGTGATAATCGACCGCAGGTCTTCGTGCGTGAAATCGTCGGGCCGGGCTTTCGAGTAGCTCAGCAGCGACATGGCGACATCGTTGGCCCGGTCGCCCATTTCGATTATCTGGGTAAGCGTGTCGCGCGCCAGCGACAAGCCGTCCTCGTTCTCAAGTTCGTCGAGAGCGAACGAGGCGTTGCCGATAATTCCGCCGAGGTAATTCTTGAATTCGTGGGCGACGCCGGCCGCAAGCATGCCGATCGCCGACATCTTGTCCGCCTCGGCCAGTTTCTGCTGTGTCTGCATTTCGACCGTGATGTCGTCGCCGACCGACACGTAGTTGACAATCCGGCCGTGCCGGTCAAGCACCGCGGAGATCGTCTTGCGTTCCCAGTACAGGGTGCCGTCACTCCGACGGTTGTGGGTGCGCCCGGTCCAGATGCGGCCGGCCGTGATGGTATCCCACATCGCTTTGTAGAAAGCGCGGTCGTGCTCGCCGGAACGGAGGAACGAGATCGGATTCCCGATCGCTTCTTCCGCCGTAAAACCGGTTACCGCCGTGAACTGCGGGTTGACGTACTCGACCCGGCCGTTGGGATCGGTGATTACCACGATGCTGGCCGACTGTTCGACCGCCGCCGACAGGCGCCGCAGCTCCTTTTGCTGCTGCTGATCCTCGGTGACGTCGCGGCCGTAACAATGCACGATAGGCTGTCCGACAACCGGGTGGAAGGCCCACGACCAGACACTGCCGCCGTATTCATGCTGAGCGTCGACCACGTTGCGGCCGGTCTCGACGCATTGGCGGACCATGCCCGCAGTCTCTTTCTGGTCG
>CAYPYM010000144.1:7009-7235 GCA_964414435.1 uncultured Ignavibacteriales bacterium
AATCGTGTTGCGAGCGCTGTCGGGGAGCCAGTTCCATATCTCGACGCTCTCCTCGGCGTTGTCGGCGAGGAGGCGCAGCGCGGCCGGATTCAGATATACCAGCTTGCCGTCGGCGGTCACCGTGAGCACCAGATTCGGATTGTTCTCCGGCAGGGCGGCCAGTTCTTCGAGCTTTCGTTCCGACCGCTTCAACTCGGTGATGTCGATAGTCGTGCCGCCGATCTAT
>CAYPYM010000145.1:0-7222 GCA_964414435.1 uncultured Ignavibacteriales bacterium
GTTGCGAGCGGCCTGAACCTCGGCATCTTTTAGGGCAAGTTCGGCTACTTTTTTGGATGGACCGACCCGTTTCCGGACCCGCTTGCCGTTGACCCGGACGTCAACGTACCAGACCTTGCCGCGCTTGAAAATAGTGCCCATAATTGCCGTCTCCTCGTGGCCCCAATTTGGTCACAATGGCTTTCAAAAGTAATATCGGTAATTATAAGCTATTGTCAATAGGGAGGTTGAATGTTGATGTAGAAAAATGGCGGAGAGGCTGGGATTCGAACCCAGGGTACCCGAGGGTACAACGGTTTTCGAGACCGCCGCTTTCGACCTCTCAGCCACCTCTCCGACTTTTCGACTGCCCAAACCCCGATTTCTCCGGGGGTGGGCTGGCCGGTCCCCAAATGTAATAATCCAACCGAAAATGTAAAGGGATAATTCCGGCCCTTGAGACAGCGGAAAGCTATGGGGCAGATGGCGAGTTTTTCGGGCCGGGCGCGGGGAAATCCCACGATAAATGGTGGGCTGGGCCACCGGAAAAGGGCGGGGCGCCGGAAAGATGGTGGTCTCAGCCCTGGAGCTTCCGGCCGCTTTTGACCAGCTCCTCCTGGTGCGCGATAATCTTCTTCAGCGAGCCATAACGCGGCCGCACCACCTGAAAGACGAGGAACGAGAAGACTACGAAAAACAGTCCCTCCTCGAACCGGTCGGTCAGCAGGTAATAGGCCACGCCGTAGACAGCAACGGCTGCGATCAGCAGAAATATAGGCCTCAGCCGACGTACCATTTGCTCTCGAAGGTCGTCCTGCATGCTTTCCAGGCTGCGCGCCATCGGCTCCGCCATACTCCTGTGCCGCCACCAGAGCGCCCCGACCGCCTGCACCACGCTCAATCCGGCCAGCACGTAAAAAAGCAGGTTGCCGTACGAGCCGACCGAGCTGCTCACGCCGCCTTTCTGCTTGATCAGATAGCACAGAAACAGCAGACCGGCGGGGATCAGGATATTGACAAACATACCGAGATAGAGCGCCGCCGCAATCATGCGGGGGAGATCATACCGGTCGAAATCAGGCTGTTGTGACATTGCGTCCCATCTCCTCGACAAATGCCGTGAATTCCTTTTTTCGCGGCCAGTAGATTGCCGTCCATACCAGGCCGATCGGGTAGAACCAGAGCATGCGGCCGAGATCGTGCCACAGGAAGTAGGCCCCGATACCATAGATAAAGATAGCTCCGGTCATCGAGAATCTCACATTGTACAGAGAGAAAGCCCAGTATGCCGGCGATTTGCGGGCGGTCAGTTTTGCCGCACGTCTCAGGAAACTCTTCCTGATCACAGGTACATACCCCGGCTCGACCGCCCCGAGAATCAGCAGGAGATAGAAAATCCAGTCCCTGCCCGTAATCGGTGAGTGGGACCAGACATTATAATGCACGATACCCAGCAACACCAGCGGTAGCATGATTCCCATGACCGCGGCGAGGAGCTGAGTCAGTAGCCAGTACGTCGACTCTTCGCTGCTCAACGTTTTCAACTCACGACCTCCTCTTCACAACGGCACCACCGCGCGACTCACTACAGAGAGCACGAATTGGTGTGTCCGAAATCATCTCCGGGCAGTGTTCCGCTCGACCAGCTCGATAAACGATTCATATTTCCCCTTTCGCGGCCAGTACACCAGCATCCAGACCGCTCCGAGAGGATAGAAGTAGAGCATTCGGTTGAATTCGCCCGACAGGAAATACACCATCAGGCCGTAAACGAAAATCGCCTCGGCCAGCGCCAGCCGGATAATCGTGATATTGATGAAGAACTTTCCGGGCGACGGGCGTGTCCTGGCGCGGAGATACTGATTGACCTGCATCCGGTTGACAATCGGCGCCACGGCCGGCTGAAACGCCCCGAAGATCATCAGGATGTAGGTGATCATATCGGCCGGTGTCTGGGTCGAAACGGGTACGGTGCTCACTTTCGCGACAATCAGGTACGCGATCGGCGCCACGATCCCGATCGCAATCGCGATGAGTTGCAAGAGGCGCCAGTCACGGTTTTCCGACTCTGTCAACGGCCTCAATTGACCTCCTCCTTCCCCTTGCGAACGCTCACGAAAAACTCCCGCATCATTTGCGCGATCGGTTCGGCCATCACGCCCTCGATGACTTCGATCCGGTGATTGAGTTTCGGTTCACCCGGGATATTGAAAATCGAACCGCAGGCGCCGAATTTCGGGTCGCGCGCGCCGAACACGATCGTTTTGATCCGCGAGAGAACCGCCGCTCCGGCGCACATCGCGCACGGTTCCAGCGTGCAAAAGAGTGTGCAATTCTCCAGCCGCCAGTCGCCGAACCGGTTGTACGCCGCCGAGAGCGCGATCATCTCGGCGTGCGCGCTGGCATCGTGGAGCTGGCTGGTGCGATTGTAACCGCGCCCGATCACCTTGTCCTCGAACACGACAATCGCCCCGACCGGTACCTCGCCTTCCTCCCAGGCCTGTTCGGCCTCGCGCAGGGCGAGCGCCATAAAGTGTTCCAGCCGTTCCTGATCCATGGCGCCAATATAGAGCGGTCCAACACCGGCGCCAAACGGTTTCTGCCTCGACAACCGGCGACAAACCGCTTGAACTGAGCGCTGTCGATCGATAGGTTGGGGGGAGGAGGTAAGCCCCGATGTCCGAAACGATGACGATCACCCCACGCACCCGCACCATCCTGATAGTCGTGGCCGCATTCGCGATCGCCATGGCCTATGTCGAGGCGGCCGTGGTGGTCTATTTACGGGATCTCTACTACCCCGACGGTTTCTCGCTGCCGTTGCGCGACATGCCCGGACGGATGATCACGATCGAGTTGATCCGCGAACTGGCGACATTCGTGATGCTGGCGACTGTCGCGTTTCTCGCCGGCCGCAAACGGTGGGAGCGGTTTGGCTGGTTTGTAATCGCATTCGGCATCTGGGATATCTTCTACTACGTCTGGCTCAAAGCGACGCTCGGCTGGCCGCAGTCCCTGTTCGACTGGGACATCCTGTTTCTCGTGCCGCTGCCGTGGATCGGCCCGGTGATCGCCCCGGTGCTCATCTCGATCTGCATGATCGTTATCGGATTCCTGATCGCCCGCGCCGTTTCGCTCGGCCACGAATTCCATGCCACCCGGTTCGCCTGGCTCCTGGCCGTTCTCGGTACTGTCGCTATCCTGATCTCGTTCATGTACGATACCGGCGCAACGCTGCGGCAGCAGCTGCCGCATCCCTATCCGTACTGGCTGCTGGCAATCGGGCTGGCACTCTATCTGTGGGGGTTCCTGAAAGCGTGGAACGCCAGTATCAGGTAGGCTCTTTTTCTTCGGTCGTTGGCGCTCGCGGATGCTCCGGTTGCTTGCCGGAGTGATGTCCCGCCATTTCCCGCGGATCGTGCATCCCCTCCTTGATCCCAAAGTGTACCAGCAGCAGGTTCACCGGGTAGGCGGCAAACAGCCCCACGGTCAGGGATACCACCAGTGACGACCAGAAAAGCGTGTCGTTGAAGCGCGCCTGCGGCGCCAGCCATCGGTCCACTCCGAGAGCCGCTATCTCCATGACCGTGATACTCGCCGTCTCGCTGTACAGCGCATCGCGCAACGCCCGGTGGAGCGGGACGCCTTCCTGCATGAGCGGACCGACCGTGAGCGCATAGCCGGCGATATACGCCAGGACGAAGGTAAGCCCGACAATCCACCAGTTGGCCAGTCCCAGCAGGCCGGCGGCGATGAAGACGCCGACAATCTCGCCGCCGCCGCACCCGGAATAGCAGTGTGCGGTCGACCGCCAGCCGCGCCGCCAGAGGCTGTCGCGGGAGATCTGTTTGCGGCCGGCGAGCCAGTAGATGGTGAGGCCGATCGGGCCGGAGTACACGACCGAGAAAATCCAGACAAACTTCATGAGCCCGACAATCTCGCGGTTGCGGCGGAGCAGGTCGTATATCAATGTCGCGACGGAGAGGGCGACGAAGATAAACCAGACGATCAGGACAACGTGATTGGTGACGGCATGTTTCAGCCAGAGCATAGTGGTAGAACCTCCTGACGGGATTGAAAAAGCGATAAGTCGCGAGAGATGACGTGGCGGCGGTGTGGCACTTACCACAACGCGCGGGCGCGCTGATTGTTCGACAACGGGGAAAAGCCCCGGCGCGGACCGAGGATCGCCGCGCGGGAGTCCTCGGCCGGGCAAAAAAACCCGGCCGCGCTACACGCCGGCCGGGCTTATGTCAGTTCACCGGCATCAGCGACGGAACATCACCGACATACCGGACAACGCCGCGCCTCCCATCAGGACTGAGGCGCCGAGCGCCAGCATGGCGATTACGGCGAGCTGGGCCGTGGCGATGTGGAGGACGCCGAGGATGCCCAGCACGATGGCCGAGATACCGATAAAGAGTTGCACGCCCGCCGCCGACGATACCGCTGCGTGGGCGAGATGCCGGGCCTCATCGGACTCGCCGGACTTCTCGATCTTCAGCGCGTTCATGCGAGCCGTGGCGCCCGAGCCGAGCAGTACAGCGCCGCCGCCGACGATGGCGGCGATCGGTGCCAGAACGGTAGCGTCGACACTCAGCAACGCCAGGATGCCGAGCGTGACAACGCCCATTCCGCCGATCAGCTGCGCCGACATACCGGCGCCGAGTTCGGTCGAATCGATCGCGCCGTGGCTCGTTTCGTGCAACAGATTACTGTAACGGGCGGCGATAGCGCCGCCTTCGAACATGAGCGCACCGCCGACCAGAATCGTAGCGATCGACAGTAGCACGGCCGAGTCGCCGCTGGCCAGAGCGATAATGGCGACCGCGACCGCACCGGCCCCGGCAAGCCCCTCGCTCAGCGACCCTCCCAGCAGGTAACGCATCGAGCTCTGTATCTCGCGCGTCTGCGTGTGTACTTGTTCGTGTGGAACTGCCATGATTCCACCTCCTTGAGTTACATGGTTCCTTTCGTACCGACCGCCGAAACGGTCGATCGCGCGACTTGCCATGTCCGGTCAACGATCGAACCGGCAAAGCCCGCTTGTGCGAGGTGTCGCGAGTATCCGAACCAGGTTGTTCCGCGGATGTGGCTGCGGCAGATGTGGTTGGACAACGGTCGAGCCGGCCGCCAATACGGCCGGCGCGCCCCGGGGTTTTTTTCTCCCGGGCACGCCACTCGGAGAGAGCCATCTCCCCGTGCCATCGGCACGGGACGACCACCGTCAGTTGTGAGGAGTTGATTCCCGGATGCTGTGGCGGACCGACGGCGCTCTCCCAGTAACGCCTCGTAGCTTCCGTTCATTCCTAAACAAATGTAGCCCCTCAGTCGTTCCCCGGCGATGGGCCGGTCGTACCCGCAGGTACCGCCTAAGTCATTGCGGGGAAGTTTACTCTACTTTAGCAGTCGGCGTGTGATTTCGTCCGCAAGGTGGATTCCGTCGTCGGACAGGCGCAAAATCCCACGGTCGGGAATCAGATAGCCCGACTCCACCAGCAGCGCATACTGCTCGCGGTCGAACCGCGACTCCACCGAGGTCCCGAAACGATCCGCAAACACCGCCCGGCTGATCCCGGCCGATGTCCTCAGCCCCAGCATGATGGCCTCGGTCATGCGCTCCTCGATTCCCGATTCATCGATCGTGCGGGGGAGGATGCCCGACTTGAGCGACTTGATGTAGTCGTGAACATCGGGGCAGTTCGCAAAGCGGACATCGCCGACGAATGAGTGCGCCGACGGCCCCAGGCCGAGGAAATCCGATCCCTCCCAGTAGCCGAGATTGTGTCGGCACTCGAACCCCTCGCGGGCGAACGACGAGACCTCGTAGCGGTGGTAGCCCGCCTCGGCCATCCGCTCGACTCCGCCGCGGTACAGTGCCAGGGTCAGCTCCTGCTCCGGCATTTTGACTTTCCCCCGGCGTACCCGTTCCCAGAGCGGCGTGCCCTCCTCGACGGTGAGCTGATAGAACGATATGTGCGGCGGCTCGAAATCAAGCAACTGATCCATATCGGCCGAGAGCAGCCGGGCAGTCTGGCCCGGCAGGCCGAAAATCAGATCGACGCCGAAGTTCCGGAAATCGAGCGCGTTGGCGTAGTAAATCGCCCGCTGCGAATCATGGGGGTTATGCCGCCGGTCGAGCAGTTTGAGCAGGTCGATATTGAACGACTGGATGCCGAACACCGGCCGATTGACGCCGAGATCCTTGAGCGTCTGGAGGTTATCGAGCGTCACCTGATCGGGATTGCACTCGATCGTGAATTCGATCTGCGGGGCGATGTCGAAGTTGCGTCGAACGAGCGCGAGCCAGTCGGCAAACAGCTCGAGGTCGGTGAGATTGGGGGTGCCGCCGCCGATGAAGATGGTCGTTATCGTCTGGCGCTGGATCGCCGGATCCTCGGCGGCCAGTTCGGTTTCAATGCGCAGGGCGTGGTAAAACTCGCGCTCGAGGGCGCGGTTGTACCGCTCCTTGTAGAAATCGCAGTACGAGCACTTGTTCTTGCAGAAGGGAAAGTGGACGTATAATCCGAATGGCATGGCCTACAATGAGAGACCGAGCCGATCCCAGCGGACATGCGACGGGAAGTTGAATAAACTGTACCCGATCCACCGGACGGCGTCGATCACGTACGGAAATCCGAACCCCGGGGCGTCGGCATCAGGCTGCCACGACCAGTACACGAACACCGCCTTGCCCTTGATATTGTCGGTGGGGACACTGCCCCAGAAGCGGCTGTCGCGTGAATCGTCGCGATTATCGCCGAGAACGAAGTACTCGTTCGGCGGTACGATATACGGCCCGAAGTTGTCGCGGAACGACAGATCCCCCGGGATAATCCGTTTATCGATATACTGAACGTGCACCGGAATCTCGGCCACCTGACCATCGACATACAGGACCTTGTCCGCTACGATCACTTCCTGCCCCGGCAACGCCGCGATCCGCTTGATGAAATCCTTCTGCGGATTGTTCGGATAAGCGAACACGATGATGTCGCCCACCTTCGGCTGCCCGCCGTATTTGTACGCCAGCTTGTTGACGAAGATGTAGTCGCCTTCGTACAGGCTGCCCTCCATCGATGACGAACTGACCCGATAAGCCGACACGACAAACACCCGCAGCAGGATCGCTGCCACGAGGGCGATGATAGCGGTATCGACGTACTCGCGCCACAGCGGCTTGGGGGCTCGGTGAGCGCGGACGCGAGCGGCTTCCTTTTCAACTTCCGCCAATAGCAGGTTA
>CAYPYM010000146.1:0-7212 GCA_964414435.1 uncultured Ignavibacteriales bacterium
CATATCCTGATGGCGGCCGAGCCGCAGGTGGGCGCTCCGACAGTGCGCGTGTACCTTTGGGACGATGACGGTTTCGGTTTCCCAGGCACCAAGCTTGATTCAGTCGACGTTCTCCTTCCCGGCGACGGTTTGCAGGGACAGGCGGGCGTTGCCTACTGGGTCGACGCTGACTTCACGACCAGCCCTGGCGCCACGAATAATGGCGAGCCCTGGGTCTTCTCCGATGGGCAAGAATACCACATCGGTTGGACTCAGCTCGACCAGGGCAGTTCTGTGATGGCCATCCTTTCCGACCATGCGGACGGCCCCTATGTGGGGGACGAACGCAGCAGCGAGAATTGGAGTGGCGCCTGGGGGACGATGTTGGGCGACTGGGGCGACGACGTTGGCTTCTTTATCTGGGCCGAGCGTTGCTGCGCCGAAATTCCCTTTACCGATTGCTATACCAACAGTAACATTACGGGCATCGCTGTCTACTACAACGTGCCCGCTGACGTCGGCGGCCCGACCGATTTCGCGACTCGGTTCGATATTTTCGGACCGGAGACCCTGATGTCGGTCAACGTCGGCCTGTACAATCCGGGTGACGGATCGTTCGGCGACAATGACGTCTACGTCACTGTTTACGACGACGACGGCGGTGGTCTGCCCGGTGCTCAGATCGCACAGGTGACGGTGCCCGCCGGTACGTATCCGGCCTACCCGACCCTCCTCAACGTGCCGATTCCGGGCAATCCGGTCGTGACCAGCGATTTCCACGTTGGCATCTCGACCAACGGCGTCCAGGGAGTCAGCTGGGAGAACCTGCTGGCGTCCAACGGTTCCGACGCCGATCTCCGTGAGTCCTTCTACGCCGACACGTCGGGTAGCGGCGACTGGGGCTGGATCCTGGCCTCCAACTTCGGATCCACCGATCGCCAGCTTTATATCCAGGCCAACCTCTGCAAAGACCAGTACTCCGACTGCTCGTGGAACTCGTGCATCGGCGATAACCTGGCGAACGTCTGGCGGCTGCCTGACACCTATGGTGATTACATGCAGGCCCAGAAATTCGTCGGTATCGGCCAGGAATGCCGTGTCCAGGCAGTCGACCTGCTCCTGTACTGGCACCGTGCCTATTACGACCTCAACTTCTATACCTACTCGTCCGACGTGACGGTGTGGGCGGATGCCGGTGGGTATCCGGGCGCCGAGCTGGCCTCGATCACAATCAATCCCGGCGATTACGGTATCGCTCCGGCCACCTCGACGACTTCCACCTCGGCGTGGTTGTCGGTCGACTTCACGCCGCTTGACGTGATGGTCACCGGTGCGTACTGGGTCGGTATCGTCTCGAACGCTCCGGATGAGACGACCGGTATCATGACGGTTTCGGATGATAACTCCGGCCCTTGCCCCTACGGTTACGCGGAAGGCTGGGGTTCATGGGGTTACATGACCGATGACTGGTCCGCCCTTGCCGGCCTGACGAACACTGCGATGATACTCGAAGCCCAGCACTGCTGTATCCCTTACGGCGAGCGGGCGTGTCTGACCCCGTTTGAGTGGAGCACCTACCAGGGTGACGAGGCTCGCGACGGTGCGTCGTTCGTTGAAATGAGCGACTCTTGGTGCGACCTGACCCTGAACTGGAAATTCGAACACCCGAGCAATGGTGTCGCGTTTACCGGTCCGGTGGTCTACAACGACAAGGTCATCTGCTCGTTTACGACTGAATACCGCGTCTTTGATATCGACGGCACTCCGGATTACACCTACGATCCTACCTACAGCTTCGCGGCCGGCGACGTGCGTTGCGCACCGACCGTCGCGACGATCAACGGGTATCCCGATCCGGTGTTCTTCGCTGCCGGCGGTTCCAACGGTGAAGTCTCCATGGTGAACCTGAACACCGGTGTTCCGGTCTGGACCCGTGCGGTTGGCACGGTCGGCCCGGCCGGCATGTTCGGTGCGGTTCGCTGGGGCGTCTTCACGGTCCTCAACATGGGTGGTGACGACTACGTGTTCTGGGGCACCGACAACGGTAAAGTTGTCGGCGTCGACGCGTTGACGGGCATGACCCTGGTTCCGGGCTTCCCGGTTGACGTCACCCTGTCGACCTGGGTTTCGGGTGCCACCGACGGTACCCAGTTGTTCTACAACACCCAGGGCACGGCCGTTGAAGGTGACGTCTTCGCCATCGACGCCGCCACCGGCGCCATCAACTGGCAGCTGTCGGCTACCGACGGCCTCCAGGGCGGCGCGGCGTGGGTTGCCGCCGACGGCACCTACCTCGGCGACGAGGGCTTCACCGGCGGCGTCTCCTACGATGCACAGCGCGACTACGTGTATACGAACTCGCGCGTCTCGGGTGGCGACTATCCGGCGGACGGTATGTTCTATCGCCTCAATGCGACGACCGGTACGCTTGCGGGCCCGGCCACCATGGCCGACCGTAACCTGTACACGACTCCGGTCATCGATGCGAACCGCGTTTACATGACCGCCTTCACCCGGTGGGCTTCCCCGCCGGCTGGTGGCGACGTGTACGCGATCAACAAGAGCACCGGTCTGGTCGACTGGGCGATTCCGGGTGGCCCCGATGCCTTCCCGTACTATTGCTCGGGCGTCCTGTCGTGCGAGCCGCTCGGCGTGGCGGATCAGCTCTTTGTCTTCGGTTACGAAGGCTACATGAGCTGCCTGAACGCCGAAACCGGTGACGAGCTCTGGCGCCGTCGCGTTGAAAACGCGGCCGGTTACTATGAGCGTGGTTATGCCGGTGCGCTGGCTGTTGACGGCAACGGTGATCCGCACCTGCTGTACGGCGACCAGTGGGGCAACCTGTTCGACCTGACCAAACAGGCCGATCGGCCCCGCCTCGAGTTCCAGTCGTACCAGGTGTCGACTCCGGTCGAGTTCGGCTCCGCGCCGAGCCTGATCGTGACGGTTCCGAAGGTCTTCGCGAACACCGGCTGTGCCGATCTGAACGTGACCTCGGTCGCGATCGATCAGGATTCGTACGGCCCCGATGTTCCCGCTTTCACGGCCAGCAACGTCGACAACCAGACGTTTGACCGGGCGGCGAAGATCGCTGACCAGTTTACCGGCAACGACCTGTCGCTGAAGCTCGGTATGCTGAGCAGTCACGAAGCCGACGTCATTTCCGTCCGCAACAACTCCAACGAGCGGACCGTGGATCGTACCGCGGCCGGTTTCCCGCCCTTCATGAACGGTATCGTTCATCCTGTGGCCGGGGACGTTATCGCTCCTGGAGATACCATGGACCTCGTCATGGATGTGATTCAGGCCAACGTCCTTCGCGGGCCGCAGTCCTTCTATCTGCAGCTCGGGACCGACGATCCTGACTTCTTCCTGAACGACGTCAATATGCTCCCGCAGATGTACGTAACCATCGTCGGCGGCTGTCTCATCGACACCACCACGCTGGAATTCGGTGCGGGCGCGGCCAACTTCCAGCTCGTCTCGAACACCGGCCGTCTGGCCACGGGCGACTGGGGCGACGGACCTGCTGGCGCCAACGGTTTCTACATCGACGGCGTGGGCGCAGAGTACTACCAGGGTTCCTATGTCTGGGCGGTCAGCACCGATCGTATCGCCACCAATACCCAGGCGTGGGCCGGTCAGGGTGAGGCTCAGTCCTTCATCTCGATGCAGCCCGACCCGAACTTCTGCGACAACGACTGCAAGCCGTACCTCGACGCCGGTGTGACCCTTGGTTACTCCAGCCCCGACGGTGTGACCTATTCCCCGATCACCGGTAACATGATCTGCAAGAGCTTCCTTGACTCCGTGCAGAACTTCGACGCCGGTGCCGGCTGGGATTGGGAATACTGGGGCGCTCCGTTCGACAACGACTCCACTATGGGCCTCTACGCCACCACGAAGACGGTCGGTGCGGTTGATCCGGCTACCGAGATCGCTTCGCTGGGCAACCTCACGCTCGAACTGCTCGAAATCACCGAGCGGAACGGCCGTGACGTGCCGAACTGGTTCATGGGTGAGTTCTGGGATTGCGACCTTGGTAACGATCACGTTGCGATCGACCGCTCGATCTCCACGGCCTGGGTGTACAACGATGCCGACCCGACTTACGTCTGGGGCATGGTTAAGGTCCCGTTTGGCTGTGGCGAGGAGCCGATCATCAACACGTTCGAGACCTGGGGTCAGTCCAATACCCACGGTTTCTGGGATTGGTATCAGTACTGGGATACTTGCTATACCATGCTGAGCAGCCCGCCCGGTGCGTACTACTTTACGGTACCGGCGGGTGCGGACCAGGAAGCCCACATGACCTTCGCCGGTCATGACTTCACTCCCAACGAAACCTACAAGATCGGTATCGCGCACTTCGCGCTGTTTAACATGACGGATGCGTCGGTCAGCGATGAGTTCGCCGACATGTCCCGCCTGGTCAACAAGTGGGCCGGCTACGGTCGTGGTGACGTCAACAACGACGGCGCCATCAACCTGGCCGACATCATTTACCTGGCCGGCACGGTTAACGGCGGTCCCGGTGCGGTTCCGTTCCAGCATCTGTCCGATGTCAATGCGGACGGTGCGATCGACGCCCTTGACGTCGATTATCTGGTCGACTACTACTTCAACTGCGGCCCGTGCCCGGTTGGCGATTTCGCCTTCTAATTTCGATTAGAAGAAGTGAGTCCATAGAGAGAAGCGAGGCCTTCGGGCCTCGCTTCTTTTTTTGTGTGCCGCGCCCGGCGGCGGTTGTATAATGCAGGCGTATGGATAACAGCGAATTCGACCGCCATACCCGCACCGTCTCCGGACTCGTCATCGACCTGTTCGAAATCAACGCGGTTTACCGGCAAAACGACGATCTCGTCTTCAGCCTCGCCTACCGGGCCGCCCCGATGCGCTCGCGCGACGCCCTCGCCGAACGCCTCAAGACCGGCGGCTACCGCTACGAGATGAACCGTAGCGAGGACGGCCTGCTGCTGCGCATCAACCCCAATCCGAGCCTGAAGATCCCGCCGCTCAATATCATCATGTTCCTGATCACGCTGGTCACGGTCTATTTCGTGCCGGTGCTTTTCCGGAATCTCGCCTACGCCCACCCGATCGACGAAACGCTCAAGGATCTGTCCCACGGAGCCGGGGTGCAGTTCACCGTCGCCCTGCTCTCGATCCTGCTGGTGCATGAGATGGGGCATTTTGTCGCCAGCCGTCGCCGCCACATCGTGACTTCCTGGCCGTATTTCATCCCGGCGCCGAACATCATCGGGTCTTTCGGCGCGGTGATAAAATCGAAGTCGCCGTTCCTCAACCGCCGCGACCTGATCGAGGTCGGCGCGGCCGGACCGATTGCCGGGTGGATCGTGGCGATCGGCTGGCTGGTCTACGGCCTGATCCACTCGGGGTATACGGCGCCGTCGGGCCTCACCCCCAAGGACATGGCAATCTCACTGGATGGCGAGTCGATCCTCATGCAGCTGTCGACCTGGCTGATGCACGGGCCGGAACCGGCCGGTCAGATTCTGCGGGTGACGGAAGCGGCGTGGGCCGGCTGGGTGGGGGTACTGGTCACGGCGATCAATATGCTGCCGATCGGCCAGCTCGACGGCGGGCACGTGCTGTACGGCCTGTTCCGGCGCAGACAGCACTATCTCGGACTGATCGGGATGGCGGCTTTGCTGGCGCTGGGGTATTTTTCGCCGATGTGGTGGTTCTTTGCGGCGTTCGGGTTGATATTCGGAATCAAGCACCCGCCCACGCTGCAGGACGATCGTCCTCTCTCGCGGGCGTCACGGGTGATGGGGTACACGGCGATCGTGATCCTGATCCTGTCCTTTACACCGATGCCTTTTCCGTCGCCGTTCCACTGACGGGTGAATCCGAGAGACAACTTTTGTCCACGTCCCGGCCGTACAACTCCTTGAAATCGACCAGACCTTCGCGCAGGATCTCCATGAAGACATCGACGATCTCCGGATCGAACTGGCGACCGCGGTACTTGATGAGTTCGCCAACCGCGACTTTGAGCGAGTTGCCGTTGCGGTAGGGCCGATCCGACATGATGGCGTCGAAGGTGTCGGCCACGGCGAGCAGGCGACCCTCGACCGGGATCTCCTCCCCCCGCAGTCCTTTCGGGTACCCGGTGCCGTCGAACCACTCGTGGTGGGCCTTGATATACGGAACGGCCGGTTTGAACAGTTCGATACCGCGGATGATGCGGAGGCCGACCTCGGGGTGCGAGCGCATCTTGTCGCGCTCTTCCTCGGTCAGGGCGCTCGGTTTGTTGAGGATGCTGTCGGGCACGCCGATTTTGCCGATGTCGTGCAGGGTGCAGCCCATCTGGAGGTCGAACAGGCGCGATTCGTTCCAGCCGAGCCTTCGGGCGATCATCTCGGCCAGACGGCTGACCCGGTCGGTGTGGCCGGCGGTGTATTTGTCGCGGGCCTCGATGGCGTTGGCCAGGCCGCGGATCGCTTCGAGATACGAGCGACGAAGGTCGCGGTAGAGCTGGAAATTGGCCATGGCCGAGGCGGCCGAATTGGTCAGGATATTGAGGACGTCGAGCTGGCCCGGGGTAATCCGGCCGAACGGCGACACGACCAGCAGGTTGATGATGCCGTGGAGGCGGTTGCGGACGTAGATCGGCTGGTGAATCGAGAGGCGCACCTCGCGGACCTTCTCGGTACGAACCCGTCTCGCCTCGATAATCGGCTCGCCGGGGCGGGTGGTCTCGGTGATCTTGTCGAGCGTGTCGGGATCGAGGACGACACCTTCCATGAGGGGATCGTCCACCGCACAGACGGTCCGGATCGGTTCGCCGGTGCGGGGGTCTATTTCGATGATGCCCGAGGCGGCCGCCCCCAGTTCCTTCTTGCATGATTCCACCACCAGCTTGAGGTAGCGGTCGATGTCGATCTTGGCCGCATTGGCGTTAACGACCTTGAGAAAATCGACCTGACCGCGCAGGTGGACGTTCTCGCGGCGGATTCGCTGGTGTTCGAGTGCCCGGAGGATGGTCGACTTGAGCAGTTCGAGCTTGAACGGCTTGACGAGAAAATCGTAAGCGCCCTTCTTCAGCACCGAAACGGCCGTCTGGAGCGTCGGATGGGCGGTCATGAGGATAACGATGGCGTCGGGATGCAATTCCAGCGCAGCCTCGAGAATCTGCACACCGGAGTGATCGCCCATGACGAGGTCGGTCACGAGGACATCCGGTCGCAAGGTTTCGAGGAGCTGCAG
>CAYPYM010000147.1:0-7163 GCA_964414435.1 uncultured Ignavibacteriales bacterium
GTGGCGGTAGTCAACGGCCAGCCGTCCGAGGATGTCGACTCATCCCGCGTCTACGTCGACAACACGCCTCCGGCGGTAGTATCGGCGAGCCCACCGCAGGGCGGTTCCTATCAGGATACGATTGGCGTGACATTCTCCGAAAACGTCGACCCGTCATCGTGTACCTGCTCCAATTTCCTGGTCTGGGACAACACCGCCGACGGGCCGATTCCCGGGCAGCAGGTGCTGGTAGCGGATAACACCGCGCTGTTTGTCCCGATTGATCCGCTGCCGCTCGCCCACCATTACACGGCCACCGTTGTGCACAATATCCGTGACCTTGCCGGCAATGTCATGGGCACCGACTATTCGTGGACGTTTGTGGAGGGGGAGTGTTGCGTGCTGCGCGGCGATCTTGACGGATCCGGAGACGTCAACATCGCGGACCTCACCTATCTGGTCGATCACCTCTTCCGCGGCGGGCCGGCCCCGGCCTGTCCGGAGCACGGAGATCCCGACGGTTCCGGTGATGCCAATATCGCCGATCTCACCTATCTCGTTAACTACATCTTCCGCGGCGGAGCGGACCCGGCGGCCTGTCCGTAGCAGTGGCGTCTCGGTAGTTCGAGTCGAGAGGACCGCCCCCGACGGGGCGGTCCTCTCTTTTGTGGCTCGGCGGGATCTGAGCGGTTGAGCCTCCGATTTCTGCACCTGTCGCCGTTCCGCGTTGATCATCGATCGACCGACCGTCCCTGTACTAAGATTCACTATCAAGTCTGAATCCCCGCACGGCCATTTAGAATTCTCGGGCCGGCCCCCCGTACCGGGCAGGCGCCGGTTATACTTGACAAAGTACGTCCATGATCGTAATTTCTAGGTCATATGCAGTCATCTGACCCAGACCATCCAAATCAACGAGGTGCAGTATGAATAAGTTCGCCTTGATCACCTCGGCGGTAATTCTAATCGCCACATCGGCGCCGGCCTATGTCCCGAGTCGGATTCCCTATCAGGCTTTTCTGGCGGACGGCACCGGCACTCCGCTGAGCGGTACTTATACGTTCACGTTTTCGATTTACGATGACGGCAGCGGCGGGGTCCCCTACTGGACCAGTGGACCGCGGGCCGTGTATGTAATCAGCGGCCAGCTGAACTACGAGTTGGGCTCGAACGTGCCTTTTCCCGATTCTCTCTTTGATACCAGCCCGCGATTCCTGGGGGTCACCATCGATCCCGATCCCGAACTGAAGCCGCGCACGGAGATTACCTCGGCCATGTTTGCCCTGCGAGCCGGTTGGGCCGACTCGGCGGATGGAATCACTGGAAATCTGCTGACCATGACGAACTTTGGCGGGGATACCCTGAAAGTCCAGGCGGACCGCATTGAATTGTTGGACAGTTATGCCGGGTTTCACACGGTCTGGCTTGGGCCGGTCAGCTTTGGCAGCTCCCTGAGGCTCTACAATACCAGCGCGGGTCCGCCGGTGCCGAATCCCGTCGTGATTGACGGTGCCCACACTCAGGACCTCTCTGTCGATTTCCACGAAGGCGCCATCAACTCGTACGAGATGTGGAATGAGCCCGGTCTGGCTCACAATGAAGTTGTCGTCTCGAATCACACGCTCGGCAGCACCATGCAGGATCTGGTGACGGTCACAATCGATATGCCCGAAGACGGATATATCCTTCTGTTCGGT
Organism: uncultured Ignavibacteriales bacterium; assembly: GCA_964414435.1. GTDB lineage: Bacteria > Zixibacteria > MSB-5A5 > GN15 > FEB-12 > JAGNLV01. The sequence goes on from CAYPYM010000147.1 coordinate 1,677, forward strand.
CGCTGTTACGTCGGCGTAACTGGAACGACTTCTTCCCAGGGCGGGTATATTCAGGTCGATGACGGAGCGGGCGGAGGTCTGGAAGTACCTTCCTATACGTTTGCCGGCGCTAACGGGTTCCCCGATGCGGGCGTGACGGCCTGGTGGCCCGTCACCACCGATCGGATCTTTTTCCGAAACAAAGGGACCTATACCTTCAGGCTCGAGGGCCAGCGCTGGACCTCCAACGGCACGGTGGGCGTCTGGAATCCCGTTTTGACCGCCGTCTACCTGTCGACCGCCTACGGCACGGTCGCCGGTACCGTTCCTTCTTCCGAAGCGGCGGGGTTCGAGTCGGTGAAAGCAGTTTCAGCTGTCGGGGACGAAACAACCGATCCAGCGGAACAGAATCTGGTACAAGTGAATCTGGCGGAATTGGAGCACCGTGCTCTGGAGGCCCGGCTCAAGGCACTTCAGGCCGAACTCGATGCGCAGGAGCTTGAGATAAAGCTGGAAGCGGCCCGCAAGGCAAGCGGTGATTCTGATCGGTCGCGTGAGGACCGATAAGAGTCTCGATCCTCTCGGATCGTACCACGGTTCGCAGCAGCTGTGATTACAGTTGTTAATCTCCGCACGCCAGGATAGCGGATACGTCGCATCTCCATGACGCCCATGCCGGCGTACTTCTTCTTCCAGGCATAGAACGTCGGTTCCGAGACGCCCAGTTTGCGACAGATCTCCACAACTCTCGTACCCTGCTCTGCCAGGCGGAGGGCGTAGGCGATCTGCTGTTCCGTGAATCGCTTCTTCTTCACTGAGCGGTCCTCCTTCCAGGAACTGCTTACAGTGAAATCCTTGAGCTGCCTCTGGTCCAGTTTTTTGGGAGGACGTCACGGCCAATTCAGCCGGTGAGGGCCGGGGCGGCCGACCCCAGTATGTCGCCGTAGTACAGGTCTTCTGCCGTAACGGGCCGACACGTCGCGGCTTAGGTTGTGGGAGGGCGGTGGATACATCTGAAAGGCAGTGGTGCGGTTCGAACTGGGAAATAAAAAGCTCACCTTATTAGACGAGTTTACTAACTTCTGCGCGTCCGATCCAGCGCCACTCATGATCCGTCAGCTCCTTGATATCGGGCAGAACAGGTCGTGAAGTCGACAGCAGGCTATACCCCAGTCAACAGCAGCCTCGTGTCAAACTGTTCACACGCTGAGCTGCCCCCGGGCGCGAGGCCAATGGGGATCCGCTGGTCGATAGACAGTCTGAGCATAGAGGGGACATCCACCGTCATCCGAATGCCGCCTGGGCTGCACCGGGAAACACCGTAACCTTGGGAAAAGCGGCGACGGAGCGCTGGACTTACGTGAAGAACGCCGGTTCGATCGAGCCAGAAACGGCCGTTGAATGCGAAAATTACCTCGTTCACATCGAATGTGACACTGCCGGATGAAAAAGTGATTGACTTTGCGTAGTCGCCTAATTTACCATGGCGAGTAGTAGCACACGGGAATTTCCGAAACATTTGAATCGTCCGCACGTGGTCGCCTCGCCCCAGACCGCACCCATGCCGGCTGCGCCAATCGTCAAAGCTCGGCAACGTCAGCAACCCGACGGACCGATTCCCTATTAACTCGGGAGGGGATATGTTTCTCAGCAACGCCATTCAGCGTCTATCCTGCAAACCGCGCCTGCTGACGGTCGTCAGCCTGTTCATGTCAGTGGTAACCATCGGACTGACGGTCCGAGCACAAGACTCGACCCAAATGAGCATCATGGGCGATGCATCGGGCCTGTTCAACGAGCGTGGTTTTCTGAAGTCGAACTCGGTGAGTATCGATGGAAATGAAGTGATCAATGACTTCAACGGCAATCTGATGTACTCCGCTCGGCTGCAGGCGTTTCCACTTACCCAGTCGGGCGTCAAAGCCAACCTCACGCTTACCTACAACGGATCGGTAGGTCACATTTCACATGCCAGTCTGAAGACACCGCCCGGCGAAGCTGGACTCGCTCCGGTTCATCTCAACGCACCGGAGTGGATAATCGGGATGAACGGCATCGCCATCCAGGTCTTCAACTTTGAGAGTGAGCGCATATCGTGGAAGACCGGGGATTCGCTGAATCGCTACGCATCGATGGACGACGACGTGTCTCTCCTGATACCGGGCTACCAGTCCTGCTGGCGCACCACGACATTGGGCGACCAGTCGACTGTTCTTCACGGAAACATCTCGATACTCACAAGCGACGGCGGGGTGCGGGAATACACAAGTATCAATCCAACCAACGGGGTCCTCATGGTCTCCGACGAGTACCGGAGCTACTCCAAAGAGGATCAGAGCCGCGGTTATCTGGACCTGAACGACACTGTCACATCACCGGGATCGGAAATCCGGGTAATCGATACAACCTTTACCCTCTTTCTCGAGGACGGGACTCAAGCTCGCTTCAAGGCAATTCGACCCTTCTGGCGGACAACGGTGACGGACTACGCCGTCAACCCGTCCGATTCGCTTATCATTTTCCTACCGATTTCCTTCGAAGATCAGCAGGGTCATATCGCGGGAATAGAGTACGATACCCTCTTCAACGATGGAACACGTATCCCCGGTCGCCCGCTGCTGGCCGGAGCCGCGAAACTCGAGTTTAAGTGGGGACTCCTTAGTGGAGCGGAATCCACGGAACTGACGATTCTGGATAACCACTCCTTCGCAAGGTACTACCTGCTCTATTCGGTTGCATCGCTTGATCAGAACAAAAGTCGAAGCAGAGTGCGGCGCATTTATGATGCGCAAGGACGACGTACCGACTTCGAATACGAGCAGTACGCGCGGACCGCCAAGAATGCGGCCGTTGCAGCCACCTACTTGGTCGACGACGGCTTCGGAGGGAGTTACGCTCGAAGTGTGGGTCAGGATCTATATATCAGAGACTTCTACCGTCTGAACCGGGTATCCTATCCCGACGGAGGACGTTCAGAAATCTACTATCAGGTGTCGCACTACAACCCATGGCCGCCATCGTACCAATGGGACACCCTGACCGTAGATTTCGATTACCGGCTCGAGTGTTTTGGCTCGTTGCCAAAGTTCCCGTGCAGGAAATCCGACGCGTGGTACGACTTCGGCCGCGATCCGTATTTCGTCAACATGGTCGCTGTCCGGGAACGGAAGCTGGTGGACAGTGCCGGCGATTCCACGATTTCGGTGGAACGGATCACATACCCTTTCGTCAACGACACCATGCCAGACCGGATTGACCTGGTGGACACGCTCAGGACGATCCGGACACTTACCAGCGACGGCGACGCCGGTCAGATGGGCGCGTACAAGCAGCAGGAATTCACCTACTGCTACTATCCGCAGCGAGGAATCTATTCCACCGGTACCCGCGATCGAGGCTGGGAAATCAAGCTGCTCAAGACGACCACCACCGACAAACCCGAAAGCGTGCAACGGGCGGAGAGGAGATTCTGGAACATCTCCGGCTCGTCTTGGAGCATCTGCTTCGGCACTTTTCTCCTTGACAGCGTGATGACCACCGTGGACGGAGTAACGACCGTCCAACGGTACGGGACTGTCTACCAGGGAGATGCGGATGAGGATTCGGTCAGCAGCATCAGGCAGCGGGCGACAGTTGATCCGTGGGGTAACCTGGGCGTCACCTTTTACAACACCGACCGGCTCGATGTCTCGCCGGAGCGGCCGTATTTCACCAACGGTCTGGTCGACAGCGTCAAACTGTTCGAACCGCTCGATTCGATGATTCTCCCTCGGGCCCATAACGCAACCTTGCCCGACGACTCGCACCTGATAGGCAAGCACGTGACGCGTTATTACGACGACTCGGACACTCTCGGGTATGCCGGTCAGACAAGAGAATCGGTGGATTTTCTACTCGAGAATGGTGCGGTGACCGACAGCATCGTCGAGAGGTATGAGTACTTGACGAGCGATGCTCCCCACCCAAGGTTCCATGGGAATCTTCGCAAGGTCACCAGCGGCGAAGGTGACTCAACCGTCTATTACTACCGCGAAAGGGTGGCTGCCCCGGAGGGCTGGTGCAGGAACGACGACAGTGTAACGAATCCGGTGCTGGAAACGCGCATGCGGCAGAATGGCACTTCCTACGTTGACTGCATCAAGTTCTACTGCGGCGATCCATTCTGGTACCGAAGAGCTCGTTTTCTGGTGCGCCCCGATGGTTCCGCCGATTCCGTAGTGGACTTTCAGGAAGTCAACGATCGGGGTTTGCTCTTGCAGCGGGTGGAGGCGAACGGCTACGTATCCGTCGTGAATTACGATCTCATCGATCGAGTCACACGCATCAATCTGCCATACAGTTATGACCCCGCGTACTCGACGCTCTGGTGGCCGGATTCCTCCACAAACGGTGCAGTCTTCGACGCGGTTATTCACTTGATTTGGGACTATCCGTACAAACAGGTGCTCGAGTGCAATAATTCCTCACTTCGCATACACCACTACTTCGACAAGGGTGAAGTATCGGGCGTGGACACGCTGGACGCCGCCTATCTCCGGTTTACCAGTATAGACTTCTCCAAAATGCCGACAGTGGACAGCGCCTTCTTGTATGTCTACTGCGACTCGATAGTAGGCGACTCGGCGGTGAACTTATTCACATATTCCACTCCGAGTCTTGGCTGCGGGATCCAGGGCAGCATCCGAAAGCACGAGAGTTGGGGCGTAAGGGACCTCACGACCGGCTTGAATCGATTCGATTTAACCGGGCCGGTGCAATGGTGGAAGGCCAACCCGGACAGCGCGACTCAGGCGGTTAGCATCGAACCGTTCGACGTGCAGCCGCTGCCCAACGGTTACGAACGGGCCGCCTGGATCGGCGCCTCGGAAAACGCGGATCCTTTGAAACGTCCGCTCCTCCAGATATACTACACCGACGCGGCCCTCGTGATCGACACCGTATCCTCGCTTCGGCTTGTCTACGATGATAACCCGAACGACGGCACCCCGGTCGGTGTCACCAAGCTGATGCGCACCGACTCACTCAGCTTCGCGCCGCAGACGACGGCCTGGTTCGACGGCTTCGGGCGGGCGCTTCGGGCCGACGCCGTTACGCCCGCCGGGACAACATCAGTCCGCTCGATTTTCGATTACTTGGATCGCCTCGCAACCACCGCGGATCAGCTGGGTTATGCGACCTCGCACACTTACGACGTCCTCGACCGCAACAAGACCACAACCTTCCCGGATTCGGCCGTATCGGAAGTGACGAGCGCTTACAGTTGGGCCGATACAGCCGGGCTGGGTCTGCCGGCCGGCTGGACGGTCCGCGGCGGCAGACTATTTCTCACGGTCTCAACCGACGAAAATGCCAATGAGCTTCGGACCTTCAACGATATGCGGGGCAAGACGCGGCTCGAGATTCGGCGTGACCCGTCTGATACAACGAAGGACCTCAAGACCTGGTACGACTACGACGCGCTGGGGAATCTCGCGACTGTCGTACGCCCGAAGGGCGACGAGGTTCACT
>CAYPYM010000148.1:0-1407 GCA_964414435.1 uncultured Ignavibacteriales bacterium
TGAACGCCGTGGATGCCGGTCCGCCCTCGGTATCGGGCGTCTGATGAAAGACCTCGCCACCGAGAGAGAGACGGTCGTTGATCTGCCGCTGAAGCAGGATTCCGGTAAACCACCAGTTGCGGTTACCCGCGCCGGGGTTAATCCAGTACCCGCCACCGCCGTAGCTGGTCCACCCGCCATAGTCTTTCTGCAGCCAGACCGGCAGAAACACCTGAACCTCACCGCCGCCGAGCCCGCGCGCCTGATCGCCGGTGGGCAGTTCGACCAGCGGGAAAATCGCTATGTCGGGGCGCCCGGGGGTCTGCGCGACAAAACGGTATTTGAAGCCGAGCTCGGTGTCGCCGGGGCCATAGGCGGCCGGTGCGCCCGGCGGTTTGCTCAGGCTCAGCGGCGCCACGAGATGGAAGAAGCTATTGGGAAACAGGGAGTAGTTGGCCTCGATCCCCGGTGCGGCATCAAGGGTGGTGCCATCGGAGGCATGGCCGCCCGCCGCGAACAGGTAGAATTCGCCGGAATGACAGGGGAGAGTGCCGGGGTCGTCTGTCGCAAAGGGCGGCCCGGCCCAGGCGGCAGCCGCGAGCACCACTATAGTAGCGGGCAGACCCAGCGCTCCGGTCATCAGTCTCATATAGCCTCATAACGGCGCGGACCGGCGGTAGTTCCGGGACTTCCGGAGGGGAATTCCCGCCGGCAAGACGCTGAGCGCCAATTCATTGACTCATTTGATCCATTTACCACTAAAGATCGGCTCTTCCGCCGCCGAATTATGGAGCGAATAAGTACACCTTTGCGCGGCGCCGGGGCGATGGCTCTGTGCCCGGCACCCGCGCTCGACAAAGGAGGACTCTATGAAGCGGTCATTAGCGGCTCTGGGATTGTTGGCGGCGCTGTCGTGCAGTGTAGCGGCGGCTCCGAAACAGCCGCCGGAGGATTTCAGTTTCGGTGGCAAGCGATTTTTCACGGGGGAGGTTCAGCTCGGCTATTTCGACGGCGTGAGTCTGCACGTGAGCGGGACGGTCTCGAATTTCGCAGCCGACTTTCCGTTCAAGGTCCGGCTCGGGCTGGGCTACGCCTGGGTGCCGACCGGCGATGCGCTGGCCGCCCGCCGTGTCTTTATCGACAACAACACCAACGGCACGCCGACCTCGCGGGGGAAGGTGTGGGACGCCCGGTTCGACGTTATCTATGAAACGAAGCTGCTCAGCTTCGAGCGCTCGCAGATATTCGGCGGCCTTCGGCGGAGCGACTTCACCGCGCATTTTGAATACATCGGCGGCAACGAGACGTTCGATGTCAACAGCAGCCAGTGGGGTCTCGGGGGCGGCGCCGAAACGGCGTTTGCGCTGAGCCCGCGGGTGGATATGGTCGTGACGGCCGGCGCCGACTACTTCTTCCGGAGCACGCTGT